>DATHUT010000346.1:0-2426 GCA_035462005.1 Gammaproteobacteria bacterium
GCGCTCGCCCATCTCCCCCGGCATCAGCAGCTGCTTGGCCTTTTGCACCTGCGCAAGATAGCGGGGCGAGCCATCGGGTTCCAGCGCCATGAGCAACTGGTCCAGGCCACAGTCCAGCAGGAAATGGGCCTGGGTGGAAAAACCCTCCAGCGCCAGGCCGGCGGCCGTGCCCGCCTCCGCCACGGTGGTGAAGTCCACATAGCTGGTGATGTCCTGCAGGCCGGGCAGGATCAGGGGGTTGCCGTGCGCGCGGTGGCGATAGTGGCACATGAGGCTGCCGCTGACACGCTGGGCATGGTAGCGCTCGCTACGCGGCGAGCCGTAGTCGATGAGCAGCACTGCCCCTTGCGCGAGACTGTCCGCCACACTGCCCACCCAGGCCGCCAGTGCCGGATCCCACTCGGAGACATAGCCGGGTGACCACCCATGCACAGGTGCGAGATCGGTGACGACCTGAACCAGCCGTTCATCATCCGCATCCCGCGGCGACCAGGCGAACCCGTCGTCCTGCCATTCCACCCAGTATTCGCGCACGCCACTGCCGGTCCATTGGAAACGCCGCACCGGAGCGGCGTCCAGCACTTCGTTGGCCAGCATCAATCCATTGAAGGATCCCGGCAACTGGTCCAGCCAACGTACCCGTTCCAGCAGGTGCGGGAGGCTGGCGGTGAGTGCCTCGCGCTGGCATTGCCGCAGGGCAGCGCTGCGCTCCAGGATGCAGTAGTGGCGCGGCAGGATCTCGCGCAGCTCCAGCTCACGCAGAAGATCGATGGCCAGCGCGCCGCTGCCCGCACCGAACTCCAGCACATCGCCATCGGGCACGGCGCGCAGCACGGCTTCGGCGAAGCTCGCCAGGCTGCGGCCGAACAGGGAGGTGAGTTCCGGGGCGGTGATGAAATCACCATCGGCGCCGAACTTGCGCAGGCCGTTGCTGTAATAGCCCAACCCCGGGCTGTACAGGGCGAGTTCCATGAATTCCAGGAAGGGCAGCGCACCACCCCGCTCCGCCATGCGCGCACGGATCCGTTCCACCAGCGTCGCCTGCAGCGCCAGCATCTCCGCGCTCGGAACGGGCCAATCGGAAACCGGGCTATTCAAGTTCCACCGGCCACAATTCCTGGTCCTCGGCGGAAAAATCATCCCACAGCTCCGCATAGGTGCGACCGATCACCGGATGGCGCGTATCCGGTGCGAGCTCCGCCAGGGGGCGCAGCACGAAGGCGTAGCGCGTGATCTCGTCGCGGGGCAGCACCAGTTTGCCATCGCGCATCTGCAGGTCGTCGTAAAGCAGCAGGTCAAGGTCCAGGGTCCGGGCGGCAAAGCGCTCCCCTCCTCGCACCCGCCCCTGTTGATCCTCAATGCCGTGCAGCAGCGACACGATCTCCCGGGGGGTCTGCTCGGCATCGAAGGCCACCACCAGGTTATAGAATGGATCGCCGGCAAAACCCACCGCCGTGCTTTCGTAGATCCTCGATTGCTCCAGATTGGCGAAGCGTGCCGCCAGTGCGTCGAGAGCGGCGCGGATGTTGCGGGCACGATCGATGTTGCTGCCGATGCTGACATAGACCCGGGCCATGGATCGCTGGATCCTCAGGTCCGGGTGCCGCGTTCGATGATGATGCCGACACCCTTGGCGCCACGCACCGCGCCGCCCTTGTTGAGGGTCAGGCGCACCCACGGCACCTGGAACTCCTCCAGCACCAGCGCGCAGATACGCTCGGCCAGGGTCTCCACCAGCTGGAATTCGCTCTCGCCGACGAAGGCGATCAGGCGCTTGGCCACGGCCTTGTAGTTGAGGGTGTCGTCAATATGATCGGTGGCCGCCGCCTTGCCGATATCGGTGGCCATTTCCAGGTCCAGGCTCACGGTCTGGCGGGTGCTGCGTTCCCAGTCGTAGATGCCGATGATGGTGTCGATGCGCAGGTCGCGCAGGAAGATGATGTCCATGATCACTCGCTGTTTCGGTGCCGCGCCACTATAGCAAATTCTTGCTGGCAGGAAGCCGAGTTTGGGTTTTCACAGTAAGGGCGCAAAGAGAATCCGAACCATCATCCCAGGCACGAATGGCACCGGCATAAGGCAGAGGACCATTCCTTTCGTCATTCCGGTGTATGCCGGAATCCATGAATTCACTACGGATGCGGATTCTGGATCCCGGCATGCGCCGGGATGACGGGGATCTGAGCTTACGTCAGCGCCATTCATACCAGGCCGCACCTTAATCAATCCGTCATCCCGGTACCGGCCTGCGCCGGCACCGGAATGACGAAAAGGGAATTGACCCGCGTGTCCCAACAGGCTCCAATACGCGCCATGCTCATCCACGCCCTGCTGATCCTGACGGCCTACCTGGTTGGCTCCCTGTCCGCGGCCATCATCCTGTGCCGCCTGCTGGGCCTGCCCGATCCGCGCACCCAGGGTTCCGG
>DATHUT010000347.1:0-3770 GCA_035462005.1 Gammaproteobacteria bacterium
GATGTATTTACAGCGCGTTTCGAAGCAGCCCCCCGGCAACCCAGGCAACTGCTCTGCCTAGCGAACGTTGGGATTGACCCCGTGGGGTTCGATGACCCCGGTGAAGATGCCCAGCATGAGCATGCCGAAGAGGAATACCGAAAGCAGGATGCGGATGGTCAGGGCGCGAGCGGTACGGTCGGAGTTGTCGCGGTCACGCACCAGGTAGAACAGGCCGCTGCCGAGGCTTCCGACGATGCCCAGCAGCATCAGGATGACAAACAGTTTGGGAAGCAGTTCCATGGAATCGTCACTCATGCCGTTGTTGCCGGCAGTATACGCCAGGGTTCCGGCGCGATGCGACCGACGGAGCAGGGGTGTCTGTGCGACTGGGAAGTGTTGAATTTCGGCGGCCGGCGCTGTTCATCACCCTGCTGACGCTGTTGTTGCTGAGTTTGCTGACGGGGCTGGGTTTCTGGCAGTTGGACCGGGCGGCGCAAAAGCGGGCCTTGCTGGATCAGTACCAGGGGCAGGAGCGGGAGGCGCCCATAGAGGTGCGGGCGGACCTGGCGGCGGCGGGGGAGCTGGAATACCGGCCCGCGCAGGTGCACGGTCGTTTCGACACCGGCCACCAGTTCCTGCTCGACAACCGTACCCACCAGGGCATGGCCGGATACGAGGTGCTGACGCCATTGCGCATCGAAGGCAGCGAGCAGGGTATCCTGGTCAACCGCGGCTGGGTGCCCCGGGGCTCCAGCCGGTCGGTGTTGCCGGACGTGCCGACGCCCGCCACTCCGGTACGACTGGAGGGTATGCTGAAGCACCCAACGCGTACCATCACCCTCGGCGAGGGCGAGGATCGTGAGCCAGGTTGGCCAAAGGTGTTGCAGCGGGTGCGCCTGGATCTGCAGGCCGAGCAGTTGGGTTACCCCTTGCTGCCCCTGATGATTCTGCTGGGACCGGACCAGGAACATGGATTCGTGCGTGAATGGGAGCCGGTGAAGGGCTTTGGGCCGGAACAGAATATGGGGTACGCTGTGCAGTGGTTTGGACTGGCGGCGGCCTTGCTGGTGATTTACATCGTGGTCAATTGCAGGCGAAGCGGCAATCAATGAGTAGTGGTGAGGCAATCATGACGGCAGGTGTGCCCAATCGGGCGAAGTCGAGGCTGACGCTGCTGCTGGTGTTCGGGATTTTCGCCCTGCCGGTGGTGATCGCCTGGCTGGCCTTCTTCGTGTTCCCGGACTGGCGCCCGGACGGCACCACCAACCATGGTGAGCTGGTCCAGCCGCCCCGCGACCTGCATTTCGTCTCACTGGCGACGGTGGAAGGTGGCCCGCTGGAAGAAGAGTTCCTGCAGGGCAAGTGGACCTATGTGCTCTGGTCCGGCCCCGAATGCGGAAGCCCCTGCCTGGAACAGCTGGTGCGCATGCACCAGGTGCGTCTCGCCCAAGGCAAGAACATCGATCGGGTACAGCGTCTTTTATTAGTGCAGGGCATGGACGCGGCTGCCCTGCGGGATCTGCAGGTGCACTATCCCGGCCTCGTAATCGCCCACGGTGGTGCCAGCGAAATGAGCGGCTTGCAGCAGAGTTTCCAGATGGCCCAAGAGGAAGATGTGTTGACGGAAGGCCGCCTCTACCTGGTCGACCCCCTGGGCAATCTGATGATGCGCTACCAGGCGGATGCCGAGTTGCGCGGCATCGTCAAGGACCTGGAGCGTTTGTTGCTCGTTTCCTATGTGGGTTAGCGATACTCGTTGTAATCGGGGGTTATGGTCATGATGTCAGAACAGTTGCGAGATTTTTCCTTGACGGAAGCCCTGGCGGAACAACTGCGCGACTATCTGGCGGTGTGCAAGCTGAAGGTGGTGGCATTGATCGTGTTTACGGCCATGGTGGGCATGTTTCTGGCCACGCCCGGCCTGGTGCCCCTGGATGCCCTGGTGTTCGGTACCCTGGGTATCGGGCTGGCGGCGGCCTCGGCGGCGGCCATCAACCATGTGGTCGACCGCCGCATCGATGCGCGCATGGCGCGTACCCGCCACCGGCCCGTCGCCAACGGCCAGTTGAGCAGCCGCAATTGCCTGCTGTTCGCCGTGGCCACCGGCCTGCTCGCCATGGCCATCCTGGTGGCCTTCGTAAACAGCCTGACCGCGATGCTGACCTTTGCCTCCCTGATCGGTTATGCCGTCATTTACACCCTGTATCTCAAGCGCGCCACACCGCAGAATATTGTCATCGGCGGTGCCGCCGGGGCCGCACCGCCGGTGCTGGGCTGGGTGGCGGTGACCGGATCGGTAGATCCCCATGCCCTGCTGCTGTTCCTCATCATCTTCGTCTGGACACCGCCCCATTTCTGGGCGCTGGCCATCCATCGGCGCCAGGAATATGCCAGCGTCGACATTCCCATGCTGCCGGTCACCCACGGGGTGAACCTGACCCGGTTGCACATCCTGCTCTACACCGTGCTGCTGCTGCTGGTCAGCCTGCTGCCCTACCTGACGCACATGAGCGGCCCCCTGTACCTGGTGGGTGCGCTGGCCCTAGGGGGGGTGTTTCTGCAGCATGCCTGGCGATTGCTGCGTGACGAAGGCCATGCCATGAAGACTTTCGGTTATTCCATCTTCTACCTCATGGCCCTGTTCGCCTTCCTGCTCGTGGACCACTACGTTCCCCTGCTCGCCGGCCTCGTCGGGGCCTGAACCGGTCGGCGCGTCGACCCCTCCCAGACGGGGAATGGCCGGGACGGCCTGCCCGCCCTACAATTCCCCCGTTTGGCACCCGTTATACCCTTGCGTTTCAGAAGGGTTTACTTGACGCCTGTCAATATATTAGAATGCCCTGATATTTCCGTTCCCGACATGGACCCGACCGGCTGGCCGGGTTCCGCCGTTATTGAGGCAGGCCATGGCACACAGCAGCGTTGCGACCCCGCAAGAATACAACTACGAAATCATTCGTAAGTTTTCCATCATGGCCCTGGTCTGGGGTCTCCTGGGCATGAGCGCCGGTCTCTATGCGGCCCTGCAGTTGGCCTATCCCTTCCTCAATTTTGATATTCCCGAAATCACCTTCGGCCGCCTGCGCCCGGTGCATACCACCCTGGTGATCTTCGGCTTCGGTGGCAGCGCCCTGTTTGCGACTTCTTACTATGTCCTGCAGCGCACCTGCCAGACCCGGCTGTACAGCGATACCCTGGCCAGCATTACCTTCTGGGGCTGGCAATCGGTGATCCTGTTGGGTGCCCTCAGCTATATGCTGGGCTTCACCCAGTCCAAGGAATATGCCGAATTCGAGTGGCCCCTGGATATCGCCATCACCGTGGTTTGGGTCTGCTACTTCTGGCTCTATACCCAGACCCTGCGCCGCCGCTCCCAACCACACATCTATGTGGCCAACTGGTTCTACATGGCCTTTATCCTGGCCACTGCGATCCTGCATATCTTCAATAACATCGCCATCCCCATCGGCCTGTTCAGCATGAAATCCTACAGCGCCTACTCGGGAGTGCAGGACGCCATGGTGCAGTGGTGGTACGGCCATAACGCCGTGGGATTCTTCCTGACCGCCGCCTTCCTCGGCATGATGTACTACTTCGTGCCCAAACAAGCTGGTCGGCCGGTATATTCCTACCGCCTGTCCATCGTCCATTTCTGGGCCCTGTCCTTCCTTTATATGTGGGTGGGCGCCCACCACCTGCACTGGACCGCGCTGCCGGACTGGACCTCCACCCTGGCGGCCACCTTCTCCATCATGCTGCTGCTGCCTTCCTGGGGCGGCATGATCAAC
>DATHUT010000348.1:0-7804 GCA_035462005.1 Gammaproteobacteria bacterium
AATCGCCTCTTTTTTCAGCCTCGCCAGCGATCACCGCGGCGTGGCGGCACCCCAGGACCAGAATGAAGCCGCGGAGCCACGGGAAACCCTGGCGCTGGTGCTGCCGGAATCCGTTCTCCCGACGGCACCCGATGCAGGGGAAATCGACGTGGATCCCGCCAAGGAAATGGCGGCCGCCAGCCCGGCTGCCCCGGTACCACCCGAACCCGCCGCCGCAGCTGTTGAGTGGATCGCGGTCAAGGTGCAGTCCGGCGACAGCCTGGCGCGTATCTTCAGTCGTGAATCCCTCGGTGCCCGTACCCTCCACGACATCATGAGCCTGGGTGGTGACACCAAGATCCTGACCCGCATCCATCCCGGCGACACCCTGGAATACCAGCTCGACGCCGAGCAGGGTCTGCTTGCTCTACGCTATCGCATCAATCCTCTGGACGAGGTGGTGGTCCAGCGTGTGAACGAGGGCTTCCAGGTCGAGCGATTGACCCATACGCCGGAAGCGGAAGTTGCCCACGCCGTCGGCACCATCGACAGTTCCCTGTTCCTTTCCGCGCAAAAGGCCGGCCTGAGTGACAACCTCACCATGGCCCTGGCCGGCATCTTCGGCTACGACATCGACTTCGCTCTCGACATCCGCGAGGGAGACTCCTTCTCGGTGATCTATGAGGACCGCTACCTGAACGGAGAATTCATCGGCCACGGTCACATCCTCGCCGCCGAGTTCATCAACCAGGGACGCCGTTACCAGGCCGTGCGCTACACCGATGCCAGTGGCACCACGGACTACTACACCCCCGAAGGCAAGAGCATGCGCAAGGCCTTCCTGCGCAGCCCGGTATCCTTTTCGCGCATCAGCTCCAAGTTCAACCTGAAGCGTCGCCACCCGGTACTCAACACCATACGTGCACATCGGGGCGTGGATTATGCAGCACCCACCGGCACCCCCATCATGGCCACCGGCGCCGCCAAGGTGGTGCATGTGGGGAACAAGGGTGGCTATGGCCGCACCGTCATCCTCCAGCACGGCAGCCAGTACTCCACCCTATACGCCCATATGTCCCGCTACGCCAAAGGCCTGCGCGTGGGCAGCCGAGTCCAGCAGGGGGACGTGATCGGCTATATCGGCAGCAGCGGCCTGGCCACCGGCCCGCACCTGCACTACGAATTCCTGGTCAACGGTGTGCATCGCAATCCTCTCACCGTGGCCCTGCCCGATGCATCCCCGATCCGCGCCGAGTACAAGGATGACTTCATGGCCGCCGCCCAGACCCTGCTCGCCCAGCTGGAAACCCGCAAGCAGCTGGCCCTGGCCGCCCTCGAGCCCTGATCCCGCGCGCCCCAGGGGCGCGCGCCAGCGGCAAACACCATGGCGGATTACTTCATCGGCCTGATCTCCGGCACCAGCATGGACGGCATCGACGCCGCCCTGGTGCACGGCGGTGAATCACCACCGCGGAGCATCCACTACCACCATCACCCCTACCCGGGCGCCCTGCGCGAACGGCTGCTGAACCTGGCCGAAGACCGCCAGGCCTTCTCCCTGGATGACTATGGCCGGCTCGACAGTGAACTGGGAGTACAGTTCGCCCGTGCCGCCCTGGACCTGCTGGAGCAGGCACGCCTGCCTGCCACCCAGGTGCGCGCCATCGGCAGTCACGGTCAGACGGTGCGCCACCGCCCCAACGGCCCCAACCCCTTCAGCCTGCAGATCGGCGACCCGAACCGCATCGCCGCCCTCACCGGCATCACCACGGTGGCCGACTTCCGGCGCCGCGACCTGGCCCTGGGCGGTCAGGGGGCACCTCTGGTACCGGCCTTCCACAACGCCTGTCTGCGCGCCGAGGCGGAGGATCGGGTGGTGCTGAATCTTGGCGGCATCGCCAACATTACGGTACTGCCCCGGGATGCCAGCACGCCGGTAACGGGTTTCGACACAGGACCGGCCAATGTGCTGCTGGATGCCTGGTGCCAGCAACATCGCCGGCAGGACTATGATGCCGGCGGCGCCTGGGCCGCGTCCGGCACCTCGGACCCGGCCCTGCTGAAACAATTGCTGAAACACGAATACCTGGCGCGCCCGGCGCCCAAGAGCACCGGGCGCGAGGAATTTTCCCTGGCCTGGCTGGAACAACAACTGGCATGCCTGAAGACGAAACCGACACCCGTGGACATACAGGCCACCCTGGCCCAGTACAGCGCCCGCACCGTGGCCGACGCCATTCTTCAGCAGGCGCCGCGCACGCAACGACTGCTGGTGTGCGGTGGTGGCGCCCACAATGAGGATGTGCTGCAGCGTTTGCGGGCCCTGCTCCCGGGCGTACAGGTGGAATCCACTGCCGTCCTGGGCCTGGACCCGGACGGCGTGGAGGCCCAGGCCTTCGCCTGGCTGGCGCAACAGACCCTGGAAGGCAAGCCCGGCAACCTGCCGGCGGTCACCGGCGCCACCAGCCCCGCGGTGCTGGGGGGGATCTACCCGGCCTGACGAAAAAGGCGCCCGAAGGCGCCTTTTTTGATCTCGCTGCCGAAGGAATCAGGCAGAGAAGGAAGAACCACAACCGCAGGTGGTGGTGGCGTTGGGGTTACGGATGACGAACTGGGCGCCTTCCAGGTCTTCCTTGTAGTCGATCTCCGCGCCGCTCAGGTACTGAAAGCTCATCGGGTCGATCAACAGCTTGACGCCGCATTTTTCCACGGAGGTGTCACCGTCGTTGATGCTTTCGTCGAAAGTGAAGCCGTACTGGAAGCCGGAACAGCCGCCACCGGTGATGAACACCCGCAGCATGAGCTCAGGATTGCCTTCTTCCTCGATCAGGCTCTTGACCTTCGTGGCCGCCGCTTCGGTGAAGACCAGTGGCGCTTCCATTTCCGTCGTTGCCGCTGCGCTATTGCTCATATTCTCTCTCCGATACTAGGGAAATCCGGAATTCGGTTGAGGCCATTATCTCTTTCCTGACTAATACAGTCAAGAATTCCCCAAGGGCCGGGCCTTGACCTCGGGCACCGGTTTTGGCGCCACTTCCTTCAGCACCGGCCGGGCCGCCTCCTGGCCCCGATGCACCAGGTTGCCATTGACCTCGGCCCCCATGGCCATCTCGATCAGGTGGTAATAGACATTGCCGGTGACCCGCGCCCGGGCGGCCAGTTCGACCCGTTCCGTGGCGTGCACATCACCCCGCACCGTACCGTTGAGCATCACGTCGGGCACCCGCACCTCGCCCTCGATACTGCCCTGCTCGCTCAGGGTGAGCACGGCGTCGCTACCGGCATCGGCGATGACGTTGCCCTTGACCTTGCCATCCACGTGCAGGCCGCCGGTGAAATGGATATCGCCTTCCAGAACCGTGTGCTGCCCGATGATGGTATCGATCCGGGCAGACTTGTGCTTCTTGGCATTACCCCACATGGTATCCCTCCTAATCTATCCACAGGCACGTGCCATGTCCCATGCCTGTGAGCGGGTGTCGGCCGCATGGACGCGGCCGTCAAGCCTACAGGGATGTATTCACGGCGTCCCGCCAGCAGGCATGGGACATGGCGCGTGCAGTCATTGCCAGCCCACTGTCAGGCCGGCCAGTCGTAGCTCCGCTCCACTCGGGGCGGTGCTCCCCGTCCCGTCGGCTCCACCCGCAAATGCACGGTGCGGGGCCGGAAGCGGTGCGGAATCCGCACTTCGCCCTCGAAGTGCTGGAAATAGCGAAACCGGAACGCCAGGTTTTCCACCGCGGGCTCGGTCAGCTCGGCCAGGGTCAGGGTCACCGGGTGACCATCCAGTTCACCCTCGAGACTCAAGTGTACAACACCCTGCACCAGCCGATCGTTGCGCTTGACCTGCACCAGGGTCAGGTCATAGCGGAATAGCCCTTCGGCCGATACCGGCTCCCAGTAGAGCTTCTGCACCCGGATGCCCGGTTCCACGTCGCCGGGCGACATGATGCCCTGGTAGAAGGCCAGCTCCTCGCGCAGACCGGCCAATTCCTCCTGCAGACCGCCGAGACTCTGGCGGACCTCCAGGCTGGCCTGGCGGTCGATCTGCCCGGCGCGTTCCAGTACGGCCAGTTGATCGGCCAGCTGACGCTTTTCCTGATGCAGTTTTTCGATCTCGGCCAGCAACTGCGGCCGCTCCTGCTCCAGGCGCCCGGCATCTTCGAAGCCCTGCTGCACGCCCCGCTGGTACAGCCAGCCGCCCACAGCGGCCAATACCAATACGAGTACAACCAGCGCGGTCCACAGCTGGCCGGGGCGGTAGATCAGGATCCGTTGTGAACCGGTTTCCAAGAATAGGGGCCTTCGGGTCGGCAAACTGCGTCACGGGACACAGTTTGAACAGGATTCAGGGCAGCAGGGCAATGCCCTCCAGCCCGGCGGTTTCGGGGAAGCCGAACATGATGTTCATGTTCTGCACGGCCTGGCCGGCGGCGCCCTTGACCAGATTGTCGATCACCGCCAGCACCACCACCGTGTCGCCGTTCTGGGGCCGGTGCACGGCCATGCGACAGTGATTGGCGCCCTTCACACTGCGGGTCTCCGGGTGACCGCCGGCCGGCAACACATCGACGAAGGGCTCGGCGACGTAACGTGCCTCAAACAGGGCCTGCAGGTCGGCGTCGGGATCCCGCAGGCGGCCATACAGGGTGGCATGGATGCCGCGGATCATCGGGGTGAGGTGGGGCACGAAGGTGAGTCCCACGGCCCGGCCCGCGGCCCGTTCCAGGCCCTGGCGGATCTCCGGCAGATGACGGTGCCCGGGCACGGCGTAGGCCTTGAAACTCTCGCTGGCCTCGCACAGCAGGGAACCCACGCTGGCCTTGCGGCCCGCCCCGCTGACGCCCGATTTGGCGTCGGCGATCAGGCTCTCGGGGGCGATCAGGCCCTGCTCCACCAGGGGCAGGAAACCCAGCTGCACGGCGGTGGGATAACATCCGGGATTGGCGACCACCCGAGCCTCGGCCACCGCCGCCCGGTTCACCTCGGGCAGGCCATAGACCGCTTCCTCCAGGAGTTCGGGACAGGCATGCGGCATGCCGTACCACTGTTCCCAGACGGCCGGGTCGCGCAGGCGGAAATCCGCCGCCAGGTCGATGACCCGCACGCCGTCCGCCAGCAGCGCCGGCGTCATCTCCATGGCGATGCCATTGGGGGTGGCGAAGAACACCAGGTCACAGTCTCCCAGGGTGGCGGGATCAGGCGCCGTGAAGGCAAGGTCGAGGTGGCCGCGCAGGTTGGGGAACATCTCCGCCACCGGGGTGCCCGCCTCGCCACGGGAAGTGACCGCGCGCAGTTCCACTTGCGGGTGTCCCGCCAGCAATCGCAGCAATTCCACACCGGTGTACCCGGTACCGCCCACCACGCCTACCTTGATCATGCTCTGTTCCCGTGAATCCTTACCAAGACAAGGTGTCAATAGTAGCGGTACCATGGGCACAAGTCATCGCGGCATGCGGGAACCCCCGCCCATCCCTCGGGGTCAAGGTTGTTCATGAAGACAAAAGACATCACCATCGCCATTTTCGCCCTGGCTCTGCTCAGCCTGCTGGCCTACATGTGGTTCACCCCGAGCGGCCTGAAACCGGCCCCCGAGCTGGGCTTCACCACCCTCGAGGGCCGCGAGATTCAGCTCGCCGGGCTGCGTGGCCAACCGGTATTGATCACCTTCTGGGCTACCACCTGCAGCGGCTGCATGGAGGAAATGCCGCACCTGATCGAGCTGTACCATGAACTGCAGCCGCGCGGCCTGGAGATCATCGGTGTGGCCATGGCCTATGATCCACCCAACCAGGTGAAGACGGTGCAGGAGCGCTTTCAGGTCCCCTACCCCATCGTGCTCGACCTGCAGGAAGAAGCCGCCATGGCCTTTGGCAATGTGCGCCTCACCCCCACCACCTTCCTGATCTCCCCCGAGGGACGCATCGTCAAGCAGAAGATTGGCGAGATGGACATGGAGCGGGTGCGCCGCGACATACTCGCCATGCTGAGCCCGGCCTGAGGCCACCCATATGCTTTGGATAAAGGCCGTGCATGTGATGTTCATGGTGACCTGGTTCGCCGGCCTGTTCTACCTGCCGCGCCTGTTCGTCTACCACGCCGACTGCCATGACGAGGCCGGCAATGCCCGCTTCAAGGTCATGGAACGCAAGCTCTACGCCATCATGACCATGGGTGCGGTGGTCACCATTGTCTTCGGCCTGTGGTTGTGGCTGGCCTACTGGTGGCCAAGCACGGCCGGCTGGCTGATGACCAAGCTGGTGCTGGTGGTCCTGCTGATCGCCTATCACCTCTACTGCGGCCACCTGGTGAAGGTATTCCGCGACGACGCCAACCGACGCAGCCACGTATTTTATCGCTGGTTCAATGAATTCCCGGCCCTGATCCTGATCGCCGTGGTGATCCTGGCCATCGTCAAGCCATTCTGATCGCGGCAGGCGCATTGCACGGTAATGTCGCCTGCGACCCAACGCACGCGCCCAGGCATCTGGCCGCGCCTGTAACAAAAACCAGAAGCCAAACATATTCCTTCATGAGGTAACATGCCGATAAGCACTGGATTTATTGACCACCCGACCGCATTACTCAAGCAGGACCAATGGATATTGTCACGATGGCTGTCTACGGGACTGTTGCTCATGACGCTGGCTGCCTGCGGTGGCGGTGGGAGCAACGGCGAAAACAGCGGGGGAACACCCGCAGCGCCCGCGGTCAATCTCTCCTATGGCCTGAAGACCCTGCAGTTCAGCTGGCCGGCGGTGGCGGGTGCGGCCTATTACCAACTATACGAAAACCCGGATGGCATCTCCGGCTATACGCAGATCGGCGACAACATCACCACCACCAGCATCGACCACACCTTCGCCCTGCACAAGCGCCTCAATGCCAGTTACCTGGTTTCAGCCTGCAACAGTGTCGGCTGCACGCAATCGGACGCCATTTTTCTCGCCAACCACCTGGTGGGTGCCATTGGCTACTTCAAGGCTTCGAATACCCAGGCAGAAGATGTATTCGGTTACACACTCGATATCTCGGCTGACGGCAACACCCTGGCGGTCGGAGCATACCTCGAAGACAGCAGCGCCTCCGACATCAACGGCGACCAGGCAGACGACTTGGCATCGACATCGGACGTCGGTGCGGTCTATGTCTTTACCCGCAACATCAACACCTGGTCCCAGCAGGCCTACCTGAAGGCTTCGAACGCCGATACAGGCGATAATTTCGGATTCTCGCTCGCCCTCTCGGATGACGGCAACTCTCTGGTCGTGGGCGCCCCCTTCGAAGACAGCGACGCATTGGGCATCGACGGCGCCGAAGACAACCCGGACGCTCTCAACTCCGGTGCTGTATATGTCTTCACCCGCAGCAACGCTGTTTGGTCCCAAACGGCCTATGTAAAGGCCTCGAACACCCAGGCCGACGATAACTTCGGATTCTCGCTCGCCCTCTCGGGGGACGGCAACACACTGGCGGTGTCGGCACCCTTCGAAGACAGTGGCGCCACCGGCCTAGGCGGCATCCAGGGCGACGACCCCGCCACCACCGAGGCCGGCGCGGTCTATGTGTTCGCCCTGGATGGCGCAGGCTGGTCCCAGCAGGCCTATGTGAAGGCTTCGAATACCGAGGCGTATGACCACTTCGGACACTCTGTCGCCCTCTCGGGGGACGGCGACACGCTGGCCGTCGGTGCGCCCTTCGAAGACAGCAATGCCACCGGGGTAAACGCCGCCGCCGGCGATGCCAACAACTCGCGCGCGAATGCCGGTGCGGTCTATGTCTTTGCCCGGGATGGCAGCAACTGGTCCCAGCAAGCCTATGTGAA
>DATHUT010000349.1:0-2209 GCA_035462005.1 Gammaproteobacteria bacterium
TCTGCGCCAGGGCGACCATGGCCCCGAAGGCGAGTCCCAGGCGGATGCCCTGGCGCAGCAGGGCTTCGGAACTCTGGCCGCTGGCGCTGTACAGCACCGCCAGGCCGAATGCGGATACCAGGATGAGGCCGAACAGCAGGGTGCCATCGAGGTGCAGTAACTGTTGCCAGCCGCGCTGACTGGCGTCTTCTCGACGTTTGTCGATCAACCGGCTCATGTGGGCTCATCCAGCAGGTAGGCGTCGAGGATGCGGCGGGCGACAGGCGCGGCCACACCGCCGCCGCTGCCGCCATGCTCCACGATCACCGCCAGGGCGATGCGCGGCTTGTCCGCCGGCGCGAAGGCGATGAACAGGGCGTGGTCGCGCAAGTAATACTCCAGGGTTTCGGCATCGTATTCCTCTTCCTCCTTGAGGCCGAAGACCTGTGCCGTGCCGGTCTTGCCGGCGATGCGGTAGGATGTGTTGGCAATGCTGCGGGCGGTTCCGCGCGGTCCGTGGATGGTGTCGATCATGGCGTTGATCACATCCTGCCAGTGCCGGGAATTGACGCGCGGGACACTGTCCAGCTCCAGCACCGGCAGTACTTCCGGTTCCTGCGCGCCGCTGGCCTGGATGGCGCGGACCAGGCGTGGTTGCAGCTTGCGCCCGCCATTGGCGAGGATGGCGGTGGCGTTGGCCAGTTGCAGGGGTGTGGCGAGCATGAAGCCCTGGCCGATCCCGGTGATGAGGGTCTCGCCGGGGAACCAGCCCTCGTTGCGGGCGGCCCGTTTCCACTCCCGGGAGGGCAGCAGTCCGCCGAGCTCACCGATGAGGTCGATGCCGGTGACACGCCCGAGCCCGAAGTGGGCCAGGGCCTCATGCAGACGGTCGATGCCCATGCTCAGGGCCAGGTCGTAGAAATACACGTCACAGGACTGGACGATGGCTTCGTGCAAGTCAATGGTGCCATGACCACTGCGTTTCCAGTCCCGGTAGTGGCGTTCCCGGCCCGGGAGTTTATAGAAGCCGGGACAGTAGGTGGAGGCATGACTGACGGTGATGCCCTGTTCGAGCCCGCCTAGTCCCACGAAGGGTTTGACAGTGGATCCGGGCGGGTACTGGCCGCGCAGGGCGCGGTTGAACAGGGGCCGGGCGGGGTCTTCCTGCAGGGCGCGGTAGTCCGCCACCTCGATGCCGTTGACGAAGGGGTTGGGATCGAACACCGGCATGCTCGCCAGGGCGAGTACATCCCCGCTGCCCGGGTCGATGGCCACGGCGGCGCCGGTGCGGCCATCGAAGATACGTTCGATGGCAGACTGCAGGCGCGCATCCAGGGTCAGGTACAGGTTGCTGCCCGGTACCGGTGCACTGCGTTCCAGCACCCGCAGTACCCGCCCCTGGGCGTTGGTTTCCACCTGGCGGTGACCGACACTGCCGTGCAGTTGTTCCTCGTAAGTGCGTTCCAGGCCGGTCTTGCCGATGTGACTGGTGCCGCTGTACTCGGATTCACTGATATTTTGCAGGTCGCGTTCATCGATGCGCCCCACGTAACCCAGGGCATGCACCGCCAGTGGGCCGAGCGGGTAATGGCGGGTCAGGCCGGCTTCGATGTCGATGCCCGGGAAGCGGTGGCGATTCACGGCGAAGCGTGCCACCTCCTCTTCGCTGAGGCGAAAGCGCAGGGGAATGGCGCGAAAGACCGGGCTGCTCTTGCGCAGACGCTCGAACCGCTCCAGATCCACGTCGCGCAGCTGTATCAGTTCGCCGAGCGCCTCCAGGCTGGCCGTCATGTCCTTGACTTGTTCCGGGGTGATCTCCAGGCGGTAGGACGGCAGGTTTTCCGCCAACAGAACACCGGTGCGGTCGTAGATCAGGCCGCGATTGGGCGGTTCCGGCAGGATGCGGACCCGGTTGCCATCGGCCAGGGTGGTGAAATGCTCGTGGGCGATCACCTGCAGGTAGACCAGGCGGACGACCAGGAAGCCCACCAGCAGGGCGCAGAAGGCCAGCATCACCAGGGCACGGCCCATGAACAGGCGGCTTTCGAGGAAATGGTCCTTGAGGGTGGAGAAGCGTGCCATGGCGGCGATGGTTCAGCTCACGGAAAACTGGCGGCGCACACCGCGCAGCAACTGGTAAATGAAGGGCCACAGGACCATGCCGATGAGCGAAGGCAGCCAGTAGGACCAATCCTGGGGCGGACGCCCGGTAATACCTTGCACCCACATG
>DATHUT010000350.1:0-6245 GCA_035462005.1 Gammaproteobacteria bacterium
GCCGCTCCCGAACAGGGCGCGTATGGCCTCGTCGGACTTGCCCTCATCGAAGTCCTCGCCGATCTGCACCGGCAGAAAATTGAAGACCGTCCCCGCGGAGATGCGTTGCAGGCCCTCGACACGGATATCCCGGACGGTGAAAGGATCGAAGGCCAGGGCCTGCCCGGTGAACAACAGGGAAATGAGCAGTACCCGCAATATCCGTAACATTCAGTTATCCAACGCTTGTTGTGGAGGAATGGAAGTCTTCAGCCCAGCAGGCGGACCAGATCGTTGTAAAAGGCCAGCACCATCAGGGCGACCAGCAGGAAGATGCCCACCTGCTGGCCCAGGGCCTGGGTCGCTTCCGAGACCGGGCTGCCCTTGAAAAGCTCAATACAGTAATACATCAGGTGCCCCCCATCCAGTATGGGGATGGGCAGCAGGTTCAGGATGCCGAGACTGATGCTCACCACGGCAAGAAAGCCCAGGAAATAGGCCATGCCAATGGTGGCGGAGATACCCGCGTACTGGGCGATACTGATGGGTCCACTGATATTCTCCACCGAGGCCCGCCCCGTCAGCATGGCCCACAAGGTGCGCAGGGTGAGCGTGGTCATGGACCAGGTCTTGTCCAGTGCCTGGGGAATCGACTCCAGGGGGCCATGACGCACCAGGGTACGCAGGGGGTGGCCACCTTCGGGCACCTGCACATAGGCGCCAATGCGACCGAAGGTGGCGCCCCCCTCTTCCACCGCCTCGGGCACCAACCGCAACGCAAGCTCCGCGTCACCCCGCTCAACCCGCAACGCAATGGCCTCCTCTGGACGCTCGCGCACATACTTCACCCACTCGGACCAGTGTTCGACGACCTGGCCGTCGGCGGACAGGATACGGTCTCCCGGCTGCAGTCCGGCAGCGGCGGCTGCCCCGCCTTCCAGGGTGCGCTCGATCACCGGCGCCAATTGCACCACCCAGGGCGACAGCCCCAGGTTCTGCAGCACCCCTCCCTTATCGAGGATCTCCGGTGCATCGCGCAGATCGAGCACCAGCAGGCGTCGACCCTGTTCCGGTGATTCAACGTCCACCTCGCTCTCGCGTCGATCCAGGGCCGCTTCCAGCAATTGCACCAGGGCCATGTCCCAGCTGGCCACGGGCCGGCCGTCGATGGCGAGGATCTCGTCGCCTTCATGAAAGCCCGCGCTCGCGGCATAAGAGGCGGGTTCGATCTCTCCCACCACCGGTTTGATGCCCGGCACGCCGGTCACGAACATCAACCAGTAGGCGACGATGGCAAACAGGAAATTGAACAGCGGACCGGCCACCACCACGGCCATGCGGGTCCCCACCGGCTTGCGGTTGAAGGCCCGCTCCAGCTCCCCGGGTGGCACTGGTGCCTCGCGCTCATCGAGCATCTTCACATAGCCGCCCAGGGGCACGGCGGCGATGACGAATTCCGTATCATCCCGGCCGAAACGCCGCGTCCACAGGGGGCGACCGAAACCGATGGAAAAGCGCAGCACCTTCACACCCAGCCGGCGCGCAACCCAGAAATGCCCGAATTCATGGATGGTCACCAGCACCCCGATGGCCACCAGGAACCACAACAGGGACAGCCCGACTCCGCTCATCCCGCCAGACTCCGCGCGGTGCCGGCCAGGCGTTCCCGTGCCAGGGCGCGCGCCGCGGCATCAGCAGCCAGGATGCTGTCCAGGTCGGCGGCCGCACTGCTGACGCAGCGGCCCAGGCAGTCCTCGATCAGGCGCGGGATACCGGTGAAGGGCAAGGCACCCTCCAGGAAGGCCTGTACCGCCACCTCGTTGGCCGCGTTGAGCACCGTGGAGGCGGTACCGCCCGCCTCCCATGCCTCATAGGCCAAGCGCAGGCAGGGAAAGCGGTTCAGGTCGGGGGGCTCGAAATCCAGGCGACCGATGGCCAGCAGGTCCAGGCTCGTCACGCCCGAATCGATGCGCTCCGGCCAGCCCAGCCCATAGGCAATGGGGGTGCGCATGTCCGGGTTGCCCAGCTGTGCCAGCACCGAACCATCGACATAGTCCACCATGGAATGAATCACGCTCTGGGGATGCAACACCACCTCGATGTGGCTGGCGTCGGTATCGAACAGCCAGCAGGCCTCGATCACCTCCAGCCCCTTGTTCATCATGGTGGCGGAATCCACCGAGATCTTGCGGCCCATGTCCCAGTTGGGATGGGCACAAGCCTGTTCCGGTGTAACCCGGGCCAGTTGCTCCAGTGGCGTGGTGCGAAATGGCCCACCGGATGCAGTCAGCAGGATACGACGCACCGCGCGCGGTGTCTGGCCACTGACAAAACCACCGGGCATGCACTGGAAGATGGCATTGTGTTCGCTGTCGATAGGAAGCAAAACGGCCCCGCAGTTGCGCACCTGTTCCATGAACAATGCCCCGGACATGACCAGCGCCTCCTTGTTGGCCAGCAACACGCGCTTGCCACAGCGGGCCGCCTCCAGGCTGGGCAGCAGGCCGGCGGCGCCGACGATGGCCGCCATGACAGTATCCACCTCCGGCAGTCCCGCCACCCGCACCAGGCCGTCCATGCCCGCCAGCACCTCGACATCGCTGCCGTGTCTGCGCAGACGGTCCCACAGTTGCTGCGCGGCATCCGCATCGGCCATGACCGCGTAGTCGGGCCGGTATTGCAGGCATTGGCGATAGAGTCCTTCCACATCGCGGTGGGCGGTCAGGGCCACCACGCGGAAACGCTCCGGGTGGCGGTCCACCACGTCCAGGGTGCTCACGCCGATGGAGCCGGTTGAACCCAGTACCGTGATTCCTATGGCTGCAATATCATTGGGCATCAGAGCACCGTCCAGAGTTCCGTCCAGTACAGGCCCAGCACGAACACCGGTGCCGCGGCCGTGAGGCTGTCGACCCGGTCCAGCACGCCACCATGCCCGGGCAGCAGCTGGCCGCTGTCCTTGATCCCGCGCTGGCGTTTCAAGAGGCTTTCCAGCAGGTCGCCGGCGATGGAGAACAGGATGGTGACCAGGCAGATGAGCAGGAAGCTGACCAGTTGGCGTGGCGTGCCCTCCATCCACCAGGCCCCGGCCAGCGCCACCAGGGCACAGGCGGCCAGCGCACCATAGACCCCTTCCCAGGTCTTGCCCGGGCTTACCCTGGGTGCCAGCTTGGTATGGCCCCAGCGGCGGCCGGCGAAATAGGCACCGCTGTCGGCCACCCAGATGAGCACCATCAGGAACATCACCAGTCGCGGGCCGATGGCCGGGTGGCCATGCAGCAGCACCAGCCCCAGCCAGGCCGGAACCAGCACCCACAATCCCGCCACGGCCTTTAGCGAATCATTGTCCCGGGCAAAGTCCGGGCGACTGATCCACACCAGTGCCAACACCCAGCCGATGAATCCCAGGAAGAGAATCAGGCGCGCCACGGGTTGGCCGTGCCACCACCAGGCCAGCCAGAGGGCCAGGGCCACGAACAGCACATAGAGCACGCGCGCGAGAGAGGTACGCAGGCCCGCGAGATTGCTCCACTCCCAGGCGCCCATCAGCACCAGCACCGCCAGCAGGGCGGCAAACTGTTGGGTGGGCAGCTGCAGTACCGCCCAGATCACCGCCGGGACCAGTACCAGGGCGGTGAGGATGCGTTGTCTAAGCACCCTTGAGTTGCTCCACTTGCTCGCCGGTGCGTCCGAAACGCCGCTGCCGGCTGGAGAAGGATTGCAACGCGACCTCAAAGGCCTGGGCATCGAAATCGGGCCACAGAGTCTTGGTGAAATAGAGTTCCGTATAGGCCAGCTGCCAGAGCAGGTAGTTGCTGATGCGCTGTTCACCACCGGTGCGCACGAACAGGTCAGGCTCGGGAAGGTCGGCCAGGGAGAGTTCCGCCGCCAGGGCATCCTCGTCGATGTCCGTGGCCTGGAGTTCTCCGGCGGCGACCCGCGCGGCCAGGCGCCGGCATGCCTGGCCGATATCCCAGCGGCCGCCATAATTGGCGGCCACGGTAAGGGTGAGTTCCTGGTTGTCGGCGGTCTGCGTCTCGGCGGCCGCCATCAGATCCTGCAGCTTGGCAGGAAAGGCGCTGCGTTCCCCAATGAAACGCAGCCGCACGCCATTGCGGTCTAGACGGTTCACTTCCTTTTTGAGGGTGTGCAGGAACAGCTCCATGAGCAGCCCCACTTCCTGCTGGGGACGACGCCAGTTCTCACTGCTGAAGGCGAACAGGGTCAGCGCTTCGACCCCCTTGAGTTTGCAGGCCTCCACCACCCGGCGCACGGCCTTGACACCCTCACGATGACCGGCGTGGCGCGGCAGGTGTCGCTTGCGCGCCCAGCGTCCGTTGCCGTCCATGATAATGGCGATGTGACGCGGCACGTCGCCCTGCAACAGGCGGGAATCCGGGTTACTGGGTGTATGGGCCATAAGTGGGAAACCGCGGATCAGATTTCCAGCAGCTCAGCCTCCTTGGCTTCGAGCAGCTTGTCCACTTCCGCAACGTATTGATCGGTGAGTTTCTGGATAGCCTCCTGGGCACGATGTTCCTCGTCCTCGGAGATCTCCTTTTCCTTGAGCAGGTCCTTGAGGTCCCCATTGGCATCGCGACGGATGTTGCGGATCGCGACCCGGGCGCCTTCCATCTCCTGGCGTACCACACGGATGAGATCCTTGCGCCGGTCCTCGGTGAGTGCCGGCAGCGGCACACGAATCACGGTGCCGGCGGTATTGGGGTTGAGACCGAGGTCCGAGGTCATGATGGCCTTCTCGATGGCCTGCACCATGGATTTTTCCCAGGGCGTGATGGCCAGGGTGCGGGCATCCTCGGCGGACACATTGGCCACCTGACCGATGGGAACCGGGCTGCCGTAATAGTCCACTGTGATGTGATCCAGCAGGCTCGCGTGGGCGCGGCCGGTACGGATCTTGCTCAATTCGTGGCGCGCCGCCTCGACACTCTTGGCCATGCGCTCCTTGGCGTCTTTCTTGATATCTTCGATCATACTCTTGCGTCCTTATTGCACCAGGGTGCCCACGTCCTCACCCTGGATGATGCGCGCCAGATTACCCGGCTGATGCATGTTGAAGACCCGAATTGGCATGTGCTGGTCACGACACAACACCAGTGCCGTGGTGTCCATGACCGCCAGTCGTTGCTCGATGGCGTCGTCGAAGCTCAGGCGCTCGTAGCGGGTCGCCGAGGGGTCTTTCATGGGATCGGCGTTGTACACGCCGTCCACCTTGGTGGCCTTGAGCATCAGGTCGGCGCCGATCTCAATGGCACGCAGGCTGGCAGCCGAGTCTGTGGTAAAGAAAGGATTGCCGGTGCCGGCGGCAAAGATCACCACCTCGCCAGCCGACAGTCGCTCCACGGCCCGGCGCTTGACGTAGCTCTCGCACACCTGGTCCATGGTCAGGGCCGACATCACCCGCGTCGGCACTCCCATGCCCTGTAGCACGTCCTGCATGGCCAGGGCATTGATCACCGTGGCCAGCATGCCCATGTGATCACCGGTTACCCGGTCCATGCCGCGAGCCGCCAGACCCGCGCCGCGGAAGATATTGCCACCGCCGATCACCAGGCCCACCTGCACGCCCTGGCTGACCACCGCGGCGATA
Source organism: Gammaproteobacteria bacterium (assembly GCA_035462005.1). Lineage (GTDB taxonomy): Bacteria > Pseudomonadota > Gammaproteobacteria > DSM-19610 > DSM-19610 > JAIVHA01. Next base: position 5,591 of record DATHUT010000350.1, read on the forward strand.
TCCGTGGCCATGGTGCGGATCACGGCGGGGTCGATGCCGTATTCACCCTCGCCCATCAGGGCCTCGCCGCTGAGCTTGAGGAGGATTCGCTTGTACGCCGGCTTATCTTCTGACATTTTTATATATATCGTATAGTTAAAAGATATTTCTAAAAAAATCTGTAACTGTATTCACTGCCTGCCGGACATTGTCGTACTTTTTGCCTGGCCGCGCCATGTATGCAATGGGGCCGCATTGCGACCCCATTGTTCCAGCCTTCGGCAATGTTCCGGGCGAGCCCGGCAGCCAAACCGGATCCGCAACGGCGCTCAGCCGCCGCGCACCTGCGCCATGACTTCCTCGGCGAAGTTTTCCTGCTTCTTCTCGATGCCTTCGCCCAGTTCCAGGCGCTCGAAACGCACCACGCTGGCACCGGCGGCCTTGAGCAGCTTGCCCACGGTCTGGTCCGGGTCCTTCACGAAAGGTTGTCCGATCAGGGTGATCTCGCCGAGGTACTTGCGCATGCGGCCGTCGATCATCTTCTCGATGATCTCGGCAGGCTTGCCGCTTTCCTGGGCCTGGGCAATAAAGATCTCCCGTTCCTTGTCCAGCAGTTCCTGGGGCACCTGGGTCTCGTCCACGCACACGGGCCGGCTGGCGGCGATGTGCATGGCGA
>DATHUT010000351.1:0-2605 GCA_035462005.1 Gammaproteobacteria bacterium
GGCCGAGGCCTCGTTGCCGTCGGCGTTGGTCACCACGAAGGACGGGTCACGCTGGCCCACGGCCGCAACCACGGCGCCGAAGCAGGTGGCCGGCACCTGGCTTTCACCCAGCGGGAAATCCTTCAGTGGCAGGTCGCCGAGATCGGCCAGGGCGCGCTCGCGCTCGGTGGCCACCGTCTGGCCGGCGGGGCCGCCGCCGGCACGGCTGAGATTGGTGCGCACCAGGTCCCAGGCATCCACGTGCAGGGCGCGGCGCTTGAGGCCCTGGATGATGTGCTCGGCATCCAGGGTGTCGGCCGGGTAGAGGTTATGGGCCTTGGCGCCGATGGCGTGCACGCCCGCGCCCTTGAGCTGCTTGAGGATGAAGGCGGTGCGCGTGCCACCCAGCGCCTGCCGCGCGGCGCGGTCGAGACCCTCCAGCACCGCGCCCTGGAAGGCGAGACGCTGCGACAGGGAGAAGCGCGTGCTGTCCACGTAGGCGCCGTCCTGGCCGCTGTCGTCGAAGTCCTTCGCGTCCACCAGGATGACATCCTCGAAGCCGTGCACATGCCAGTAGGCGGTCATGGCCTCGTTGGTCATCAGGGACACCATGGAATGGTGCTCCTGGCTGTAGCCGTTCCATACCAGCACCGGCAGGTAGTTGGTCACCTGCGGGAAGGCGGTCTTGAAGTGCATGAACGCCGACATGATGTAGGGCTCACCCAGGCCGCCGTCACCGATGGTTACCGGGAACAGGGTGCCGGGGTTGAGCAGGGCGCCACCCATGGCGAAGTGCTGGCCCTGGCCCAGGGGGCCGGCGGGGGCGAGCAGGCCGGGGATGGCGCCGGACAGGTGGCCGAGCAGGCCGTGGCGTTCACGGAAGCGCGCGCGCAGGTCGGACACGGTGCGGATATCCATGGCTTCCAGAGAGCCGTCCAGGAACATGGCGCTGTAGAATCCGGGCGCATGGTGACCCACCTCTGTGACGATGTGCTTGTGGCCCAACATCATCAGGGCGGCATGGGCCTCGGCCGAGGAGGCATGGCCGCCGGGGTGGCCGGAGGCCTTGCTGCCGCAGACCTGCAGGGTCAGGTAGCGCAAGGCATCGGCGGCCAGCAGGGTCTGGTACACCGCGGCCGGGTCGGCCGCGTCGGCGATGGCGGTCTGGCCCTCGGCGATGACCGGGCGGGCAGCGAGCTCGTCGGCGCCCGGCCAGGACTGGGCGAAATACTGGATGCCATCGCGGAAATCGCTGGCGGACAGGGCAAGTTCGGTGGCGGTGTTCATGGCGGGACTCCTTGGGCTCAAAACCAGTTGCGACCACCATAGGCTCAGGCGTAGTATTCCGCAATACGCAATCGATTTCACAATACGAAATATGACGACATCAGAATCCGGCTCCATCCAGGTCATAGACCGCCTTACCGCCTTACTCGAGGTCATCGCCCGTCACCGTGATCCGGTGAGTCTCAAGGTGCTGGCCGCCGACAGTGGTCTGCATCCCTCCACCGCTTTCCGCATCCTGGCCGCCGCCATCGAGAACGGCCTGGTGGCGCGCGAGGGCACCGGCTACCGCCTGGGCATCCGTCTGCTGCAGCTCGGCAGCCGCGTGGCCTCCCACCAGGACCTGCGCCGTGCGGCGCGGCCGCTGATGGAGGCGTTGCGTGACCAGATCGGCGAGACGGTGAACCTCACCGTGCGCCAGGGCGACGAGGTGCTGTACCTGGACCGTGCCCTGCCCGAGCGCATGATGCGGGTGGAACAGCGCATCGGCAGCCGCGCACCCTTGCACGTGACCGCCGTCGGCAAGCTGATGCTGGGCGAGGCGGGGGAGGTCGCCTGCCGCGACTACGCGCAACGCACCGGTCTGCCGGGCTACACCCGCTACAGCTTCACCGACGCGGAAGAACTGGTGCAGCACGCCGCCGGCTGCCTGCGTGCCGGCTTCGCCTACGACGACGAAGAGGCCGAGACCGGTGTCGGCTGCATCGGCGTGCTGGTGCATGACGATGCCGGCAACATCGTTGCTGGCCTGTCCATTTCCGCGCCCATCGAACGGCGGCAGGAGGAATGGGTGGAGCTGCTCAAGGATGCGGGGCGGGAACTGGAGCTACGGCTGGGATGAAGTAAAAAGGGGGCGGTGACGAATAGCCTGATCAGTGCAAAATTTCACCTGTAGGAGCGGCCTGAAGGTGAGGCGCTTGCGCCGAGAGGCTGCCCTGGGGCATGGCCGCGAATGTTCGCGGGCAAAGCCCGCTCCTACAGGTGCCTGGGCCGGAGCGCACCGCCTGTGCATGCCAGGCGCTGGACTCATGTGTCACCGACCCCTTTGATCAGTGGGCAGGCGCCGGCCTGCTCGGCATGATGGCAGGGAATGTCGTTCACCTGGTCCGCGGCACTATGCAGGTATTCGAGAAAGGTCTGCGCCACGGTCGAAGGCTGCTTGCCGGCGGGATAGACGGCGTACCACAGGCGTTCGATGGGGAAGTGCTGCACATCCAGGACGGAGAGCTGACCCATGGCCGCGTCCAGCGCCAGGGTGTGTCGCGACAGCACTGAAATCCCGAGCCCGCCCACGATCGCCTGCTTGATCGCCTCGTTACTGCCAAGCTCCATGCGTACCTTC
>DATHUT010000352.1:0-4444 GCA_035462005.1 Gammaproteobacteria bacterium
GCAGACCCGCCTGCCTTGCAATCTCATCCGGTCAGCCGCTCCAGCGCCTCTCGGTATTTCTCGGCGGTGCGGCGGATCACCTCGTCGGGCAGCTTCGGCCCGGGCGGGGTCTTGTCCCAGTCCAGGGTCTCCAGGTAGTCGCGCACATACTGCTTGTCGAAGCTCTCCGGGCTGGTGCCCACCTGGTAGCGATCCGCAGGCCAGAAGCGCGAGGAGTCGGGCGTAAGGGCCTCGTCGATGAGGGTGAGCCGGCCATCGCGATCCAGGCCGAATTCGAACTTGGTATCGGCGATGAGGATGCCGCGCCCGCGGGCATAGTCGGCGGCCTCGCGGTAGATGCGCAGGCTGACGTCGCGCACCTGCTCCGCCAGCTCGCGGCCGATCAGCCCGACGGTGCGATCGAAATCGATGTTCTCGTCATGGTCGCCCACCGCCGCCTTGGTGGAGGGCGTGAAGATGGCCTCCGGCAATTGCTCCGCCTGGCGCAGGCCCGCCGGCAGGGCGATGCCGCACACGGCGCCGGTCTTCTGGTAGTCCTTCCAGCCGGAGCCGATCAGGTAGCCGCGCACGATGGCTTCCACGGGCAAGGCATCGAGGCGCTTGACCACCACGGCGCGACCCGCCACCTGGGCACGCTCCTCAGGATCGGGCAGCACCTCTTCCAGGCGCAAGGCGGCGATGTGGTTGGGCACCACATCCTTCATGCGCTCGAACCAGAAGCCCGACACCGCCGTCAGCACCGCGCCCTTGCCGGGAATGGGGTCCGGCAGCACCACGTCGAAGGCCGACAGGCGATCGGTGGTGACGATGAGCAGGTGCTCGTCACCCACGCCATACACATCCCGCACCTTGCCACGATAGATCAGGGGCAGACTGCTGAGCCGGGATTCGAAGAGGACATCGAGCATGGGGGACTCCGGGGGCGATGGAAAAGGGGGCATTGTACCCGGGCGGCAAAAAAAACGTGAGGCGTGGCCCCTGTAGGAGCGGCCTCTGGCCGCGAATGGGGTTCCCTGGCTATTCGCGGCTGAAGCCGCTCCTACAAAGGCTTAGAAATCGCTCCGTACGGTGGTAAACTGCGCGGTTTCCGCCTGGGCGACCACTGGATTTCCTAATGACAAACACCCCCCGCGTGGGCCTGGTAATGGGCAGCAACTCCGACTGGGACTGCATGCAGGCGGCCGCCGAGCTGCTGGAACGCTTTGATGTCTCCTTCGAGGCACGGGTCGTTTCCGCCCATCGCACCCCCGATCTCCTGTTCGAGTACGCCGCCACGGCACGGGAACGCGGGCTTTCCTGCATCATCGCCGGGGCCGGCGGCGCCGCTCACCTGCCCGGCATGCTGGCGGCCAAGACCACCCTGCCGGTACTGGGGGTGCCGGTGCCCTCGCGCCACCTGAAGGGCCTCGATTCCCTGTTGTCCATCGTACAGATGCCCAGGGGCGTGCCCGTGGCCACCTTCGCCATCGGTAGCGCCGGCGCCGCCAATGCCGCCCTCTACGCCATCAGCATCCTGGCCCTCACGGACAAGCGCCTGGCCACGGCGCTGGAGGCGTTCCGCGAGGAACAGCGCCAGCACGCCCTGACCATGGAACTGCCCCCCGCGCCGTGATCCTGCCCGGCGCCATGCTCGGCGTGCTCGGCGGTGGCCAGCTGGGCCGCATGTTCGCCGTGGCCGCGCGCAACCTGGGCTACCGGGTAATGGTGCTCGACCCCGACCCCAACAGCCCGGCCGGGGCCATGGCCGACGAGCATCTGCAGGCCGACTACCAGGACCCCGAGGCCCTGGAACACATGGGCGCCCTGTGCGCCGCCATCACCACGGAATGGGAGAACGTCCCGGCCCGGACCCTGGAGGCCCTGGCGCACCACTGCCCCGTGCGCCCCGCCGGCGAAGCCACTGCCGTGGCCCGGGATCGCATTCGTGAAAAAACCTTCGTGCGTGACCTGGGGCTGGCCACGGCACCCTTCTTTCCCATCCTCGCCAGCGCCGACCTGGACAGCGCGGTGGCCGGACTGCGCCTGCCGGCCCTGCTGAAGACCGCCACCCTGGGTTATGACGGCAAGGGACAGACGGAGGTTTCCACTCGGGAGGAGGCCCACGCCGCCTTCAGCCAAATGGGCGCCGTACCCTGCGTGCTGGAAGAGAAGGTGGCCCTGCACCAGGAATTGTCGGTAGTGCTGGTTCGGGGTGTCGATGGCGAGGTGGAGGTCTACCCCGTGGGTGAGAACGTCCATCGCAACGGCATCCTCCACACCACGCTGGTACCGGGCAGGATCGCTCCCGCCATGGCGGAACGGGCCATCGCCATGGCCCGCGCCATGGCTGAGGACCTGGACTACGTGGGTGTGCTGGCCGTGGAGTTTTTCCTGACCCGCGATGGCGAGTTGCTGGTCAACGAAATGGCGCCCCGGCCCCACAACAGCGGGCACTACACCCTCGATGCCTGCGCAAGCTCCCAGTTTGAGCAACAGGTACGCGCCCTGTGCGGCTTGCCCCTGGCGAGTACGCGACTGCTGTCCCCGGCCGTCATGGTCAACCTGCTCGGTGACCTGTGGACCCGCGGGGAACCGGACTGGTCACGTCTGCTGGCCCAGCCGGAAGTTAAACTGCACCTGTACGGCAAGCGCCAGGCACGCCCGGGGCGCAAGATGGGCCATTTCACTCTGCTGGGTGCGAACGCCGATGCGAATCTGAGCCTGGCTCTTTCGCTACACGAAGAACTGTAAACTATTCCGTCAAACAATAATAAAATACCCAAAAAACATGCAATTAATAATTTAATTTTTTCGACCCATGGCGTTGCACAGAGATATAGCCTATCCTTGTTCGGACTGGTTACGCCAAGAACCGCCAGCCAGGCCCCTGTAAGGGTGCCTGAACAAGAAGGTCGCAAGACCTCGGGGGAGACAGGCCAAGGCGACGCGACCGCGCGCCATCCGCACCCCCCAAAGGCCACTCACAAGACTCCGGGGAAACAACGTTATGGAGAAGTTGCAGGTCACAGCGCCGCAAGGCACTTCCATTACCTTTCATGAATTTCGATCGGAAGTATTTCGCATTCTTTCGGACGACTTCCAGTGGCATGGTGGCGGCAACATCCGTCTGTTCGAAAAGCAGGAAGAGATGGTCCGCAAGGCCTTCTACAACGGTGACGGCCCTACCAGCACGGCACAGGCCGTATTCGACGGCACCATCCGTCGCCGTCAATCCTAACCGCTCACCTAACCGCTCACGCGCACCCGCTTCTTCATCTCCGGCACGGGGATGATCTCCGGCGTCTCGCGCATGACGAAGTCCTTGAAGGCCTGCGCCAAAGCGGATAAGCGCTTGCCGGCGCGGTGTACGATGTACCAGTCGCGCACCACTGGAAAACCCTCCACATCCAGGATGACCAGGCGCTTCAGGGCCGATTCCATTTCCAGGGTATGCGCCGACAGCAGCGCCAGCCCCAGGCCCGCCTCCACCCCCTGCTTGATGGCCTCGGTACTGCTCATCTCCATGGGCGTGGACAACTCCAGGTGTTTTTCCGCGAACACCCGCTCCATGAGGGAACGGGTGCCGGATCCCTGCTCCCGCACCAGAAAGATTTCCTCCTGCAAGCGACCCAGGGGGATCTTTTTCTTGCGCGCCAGCGGATGACTGGGGGGCGCCACCACCACCAGCGGGTTGGGCATGAAGCTCTCGGCCACCAGGTCGAGGTTTTCCGGTGGCTGGCCCATGATCACCAGGTCAGCGGCATTATCCGCCAGCGCCTGGATCAGGCCGGCACGGTTGGTGACGTCGAGACTGACATTCACATCCGGGTGTTGCGCGCGGAAGGCGGCCCAGAGTCGGGGCACGAAATAGTTGGCGGTGCTGGCCACGGAGATGGTCAGGCGCCCGCGCGACAGCCCCTTCATCTCGGCGATGACCTGCTCCGCCTCGGTCATGATGGCCAGGATGCGCTTGCTGTACTGGGCCATTTCGTGGCCGGCCTCGGTAAGATGGATCTTCTTGCCCACCTGCTCGAACAGCGGCAAACCCACTACCTGCTCCAGCTGCTTGATTTGCATGGATACAGCCGGCTGGGTGAGGTGCAGTTCCTCGGAGGCGCGGGTAAAACTCAACAGGCGGGCCACGGCCTCGAAGATCCGCAACTGGCGCAGGGTCAGATTCATAATGAATCCATTATGATTTGGTTTTGATACAGAAGTATAGCCGTTGAAACCCACTTCGTGGCTAACCTGTCGACAGGCAGGCTAGCCGGGCATCTGTTCCGCGTTCATATAGACCAGCTCCGGCCCGAAGCGGCGATAGCGGATGCGCGACAGGCCGGCATTGGGAATCTGCATGCGATACAGACCCGCGGGACCGGCCTGTACGATGTGGGCCAGGATGGCACGCATCACGCCCGCATGGGACACCAGCAGGCAGCGATGGCCACTGTGGGCCTGTACCATC
>DATHUT010000353.1:0-5206 GCA_035462005.1 Gammaproteobacteria bacterium
GGATCAGCGGTGCGGTCATGGCGTATCACTCAAAATTAGGGGACAGACCACGGTTTTCCGGTTTTCAGGAAAACCGTGGTCTGTCCCCTGTTTGATGTGAGCGTTGTCCTGTAGGTCGGCCTTCAGGCCGACATGTCGGGCTGAAGCCCGACCTACAGGGCTTGCGGTGCCTATTTTCAATACCCGACCTACGGTTTCAGCAGGGCGGATACCGCCTTGAAGGACTCATGGCGGGCATCGCGCAGCCATTCGAACAGTACCGATTCGCTGTTGGTGACGGTTACCCCTGCCTGGCGCAGTCGTGCCAGGGCATTGGCCTTGTGCCCGGGATGGCGGGAGCAGGTGCCATCCTCCACCACGAACACCTGGCGGCCACGGGCCTGCAGGTCGAGGGCGGTCTGCAGGATGCATACGTGGGCCTCGATGCCGAACAGTACCACCTGGGGCCGGTCGGCGGGCAGTGCCTGTGGAAAACCGTCGGCCCCGCAGCAGGAAAAACAGGTCTTTTCGAAGCCGCGGGCAGCGGCGGGTAACAGGGCCTTCAGTTCCGGGACCGTGGCGCCCAGCCCCTTGGGGTACTGCTCCGTGGCCACCATCGGCACGTCCAGTTCGGTGGCGGCGCGCAGCAGGCGCTTGGCGGTGCCCAGCACCTGCACCCGTTCGTCGGCCTCCATGGCGGATAGCAGTTTTTCCTGCAGGTCTACCATGAGGAGGAGGGAATGGTCGCGGTCGCAGAGAAGGGGTGTGGAGTGGGTCATTGAGTCTGTCCCCTGCGCGGTGTTTTATTGCAGGCGGTCGTTGATGGGCACCAGATCCTCGGCGTCGAGGATGCCGGCGGCCTGCTTGAGGCGCAGGCCGTTGAGCAGGTAGGTGTACCGCGCCTGGGCGCGGTCGCGCTCGGCACGGAACAGTTCGCGCTGGGCGTTGAGCACGTCGACGGTGGTGCGGGTGCCCACTTCCAGCCCGGCTTCCTGGGCGCGCAGGGCGGTGCGGCTGGACTGCAGGGCCTGGTCCAGGGCCTGTACCTGGCTGATGTCGGCGGTTACCCCCCGGAAGGCCTCACGTACCTGGCGCTCGGCGTTGCGGCGCACCCCTTCCACCTGCGCCTGGGCTTCCTGGAAGCGCTCGCGCGCCTCGCGGGTGCGCGAGCTGGTGAGGCCGCCCGAGTAGATGGGAATGTTCAGTTCCAGTCCGACGCTGCTGTCCTCACGTTCGATCTGGGCGATACCGCCGAAATTCTGGTCCTGGTTGGTGTAGTCCGCGATCAGGTCCAGGGTGGGCAGGTGGCCGGCGCGCTGGATGCGCACCTCTTCCTGGCGGACCCCCAGCCCGGCCATAGCGGATACCAGGGCCAGGTTCTGTTCCAGGGCGGTGTCCACCCAGGCATCCGGGGCTTCCGGGTCCGGCCCCAGCAGTGGCAGGTCGGTACTCAGCACGGCCAGGGTCCGGGGCCGGTTGCCGGTGAGTTCGCGCAGGGCCTCGTAGGCATTGTCGAGCTGGGCCTGGGCCTCGATCTCGCGGCTGACGGCCAGGTCGTAGGCGGCCTGGGTCTCGTGCACGTCGGTGATGGCGGTCAGTCCCACCTCGAAGCGCTGCTGGGCCTGGTCGAGCTGGCGGGTGATGGCATCCTTCTCGGCCTTGGCGAAGCGCAGGGTGTCGTGGGCCGCCAGGGTGGCGAAGTAGGCCTCCGACACCCGCAGCACCAGCCCCTGGGTAGCGGCGGCAAAGTCGGCCTCGGCCTGGGCAATGAGGAAGTCGGCCTGGTCCAGCTGCAGCATGCGATCGCGACGGAACAGGCTCTGGCGCAGTTCCAGGCCCCAGCTCTGGTTGGTGGAATAGTTGGCCTCGGCATCCTTGGGATCGAAGCGGTTGCGGCTGTAGTTGGCGCCCGCGCCGATGTTGGGCAGCAGCCCGCTGCGCGCCTGGGGCTTAACCTCCATGCGTGCGCGCAGGTCGGCGGCGGCAGCCTGGTAGACAGGGTCTTGCTGGCGGGCCTGCTCGAAGATCTCCAGCAGGTCGGCCGCTTGCGGCGTCGAGCTGGCAAAGGCCAGTGCGCTGGCGAGCAGGAGGGCATGAAATCGTTTCATCATCAGGGTACTCAATAGGTCGGCATGTGGGGATCGACTTCGCGGGCCCAGGCCGCGACGCCGCCGGATAGGTTGATCAGATTGGTGAAGCCCTGGTTCTCCAGGTACATGGCCACGTGACGGCTGCGGATGCCATGGTGGCAGATCACCACTGTCTCGCGGTCGAAGTCCAGTTCCTGGTGGGCGCTGGGTATCTGGCCCATGGGAATCAGCTGGGAACCCTCGATATGACAGTGCTGGAACTCCCAGGGTTCACGCACATCCAGCAAAAAGGGTTTTTCCGGCGTCTGCTCCAGGTAGGCCTGTAGTTCGCGCGCGGTCATGTGGCGCATATCGCGGCGACTCCTGCGGGCTTACAGGGTGAAGGTGCGTGACGCGCCGACGTTCACCAGGGGCGGCAGCGAGGTCTCGAACAGGCTTTCGGTGTGCCATTCCTGTTCCGATACCCGGGTGATGAGCATCGCTTCCATGATGGGCGGTTCGCCCACCACGACGAACAGCCGGCCGCCGATGTTGAGGCTTTCGTGGAAACCCTCGTGCAGTACCGGCAGGGAACCGGTGACGGCGATGACATCGAAGCGCTGGCGGCTGTCCCAGCCGCAGGCGGCGTCCTGTACCGCCAGTGTGACCCCCTGGATACCCTGGGCAGCCAGTTTTTCCCGCGCCTGCTCGATGAAGTCGGCATGGATGTCCACACTGGTGACCGGGCCGCCAAGGCGTGTCAGGCAGGCGGTCACATAGCCGCTGCCGGTACCGATCTCCAGGATGCTGTCGCCGGGCTCGATGGCCAGGGCTTGCAGCATGCGGCCCTCGACCCGGGGCGCCATCATGTATTCGTTGTGCCCGATGGGCAGGCTGACATCGGAGAAGGCCAGGGCACGGTGGGCCGCTGGCACGAAGGCCTCGCGCGGCGTGTCCTTCAACACCTCCAGCACCCGGGAGTCGAGCACGTCCCAGGGGCGGATCTGCTGCTCGATCATGTTGAAACGGGCCTGTTCGACATTCAGCTGGTTCATGGTGCCTCGCGCGCGTTTGCTCGGTATTTTATCGTGAAATCCTACCGCAAAGGCGCAAAGCTCGCAGAGGTGATACCTGTCGTTGACCGCAAGCGCGCAGAGAGATTCGCGCTATGGATCGATCAATAGTGAATTTCTTTGCGAACTTTGCGCCCTTGCGGTGAATTATAGGGGTCTGGTCTTGCTGCCCGGCCGGATTCAGGGCTACAGAGTACGGCCTTTGCCAAACCCAGGCAAGTGCCCGATTTCCCCTTGAATCAATATCTTCCGGCGAAACCCAGGGTTTTTCACCTTGCAAAACCCCGGACCATGCTATACCTTCACGGCATCGGCTAGGGGTGCCTTCCGTTCCATCCGGAAGGCTGAGAAAACACCCTTTGAACCTGATCCGGGTCATTCCGGCGCAGGGAAGCTCATCTCCATTTGCCTCCCCCGCGCCCACCCTGTCATCCACCGCACCCCAAGGGAGCGAGGCTATGAGCGCAATTCCAGAAGACTTCATCCAGAAGACGGCCAAGCTGTCCGAAGAGGTTACCCGGCCCTTTACCGGTTCCCGCAAGATCCATGTGCAGGGCACGCGGCCAGACATTCGCGTGGGCATGCGCGAGGTGGAACAGACCCCAACCCACACCGATGCCGGCCTGGAGCAGAACCCACCCATCATTATCTACGATACCTCCGGCCCCTACACCGATCCGGAGGTGGAGATCGACCTGCTGCGCGGCCTGGCACCCCTGCGCCAGGACTGGATCCTGGAACGGGACGACACCGAGGAACTGGCCGGCCCGACTTCGGCCTTCGGTGCCGCGCGTCAGAACTCCCCCGAGCTGGCGCACCTGCGCTTCGAGCACCTGCACCGGCCGCGCCGCGCCCGGGCCGGTCGCAACGTCACCCAGATGCACTATGCCCGCCAGGGCATGGTCACGCCCGAGATGGAATACGTGGCCATCCGCGAGAACATGAAGCTCGACGCCCTGCGCCAGGACCCGCGCTATGCCAGGCTGCTGCGCCAGCACCAGGGCCAGTCCTGGGGTGCCGCCATTCCCGAGCAGATCACGCCCGAGTTCGTGCGCGACGAGGTGGCCCGCGGCCGCGCCATCATCCCAGCCAACATCAACCACCCGGAGCTGGAGCCGATGATCATCGGCCGCAACTTCCTGGTCAAGATCAACACCAACATAGGCAACTCGGCGGTGACCTCCTCCATCGAGGAAGAGGTGGAGAAGATGGTCTGGTCGGCGCGCTGGGGCGGCGACACCCTGATGGATCTCTCCACCGGCAAGAACATCCACGAGACCCGCGAATGGATCCTGCGCAATGCGCCCATGCCCATCGGCACCGTGCCCATCTACCAGGCCCTGGAGAAGGTGGACGGCAAGGCCGAGGACCTCACCTGGGAACTGTTCCGCGATACCCTGATCGAGCAGGCGGAGCAGGGTGTGGATTATTTCACCATCCATGCCGGTGTGCGCCTGAAGTATGTGCCCCTGACCGCCGACCGCGTCACCGGCATCGTCTCCCGTGGCGGTTCCATTATGGCCAAGTGGTGCCTGGCCCACCATGAGGAGAACTTCCTCTATACCCACTTCGAAGACATCTGCGAAATCATGAAGGCCTATGACGTCTCCTTCAGTCTCGGCGACGGCCTGCGTCCCGGTTGCCTGGCGGACGCCAACGACGCCGCCCAGTTCGGCGAGCTGGAGACACTCGGTGAACTCACGAAGATCGCGTGGGCCCACGATGTGCAGGTGATGATCGAGGGCCCCGGCCACGTGCCGCTGCAGATGGTCAAGGAGAACATGGACAAGGAGCTGGAGGACTGCTTCGAGGCGCCCTTCTACACCCTGGGCCCGCTGGTCACCGACATCGCCCCCGGCTACGACCACATCACCTCCGGCATCGGCGCCGCCAACATCGGCTGGTACGGCACCGCCATGCTCTGCTACGTCACACCCAAGGAGCACCTGGGCCTGCCCAACAAGCAGGACGTGCGCGACGGCATCATCACCTACAAGATCGCCGCCCACGCCGCCGATCTCGCCAAGGGCCACCCCGGCGCGCAGATCCGCGACAACGCGCTGTCGAAAGCGCGCTTCGAGTTCC
>DATHUT010000354.1:0-6799 GCA_035462005.1 Gammaproteobacteria bacterium
CGATCGTGCTGGTGGCGGTCTGGTCCAGCCACCGCAGCGCTGCCTTCGAGGCCAGCCGCTGGCTGATGGAGGAGCTGAAATCGCGTGCCCCCTTCTGGAAAAAGGAAGTGCTCGCGGAAGGCGGGGAACGCTGGGTGGAGCACAACACGCCCGGATGAAGAAGACGCCGTAGGAGCGGCTTTAGCCGCGAACAGCCTTGGCAACGTCGCACATTCGCGGCTAAAGCCGCTCCTACGGGGGGGCATGGGTCCCGGTAGTACTCCGTCACACGTTCCGTTCAGGCCGCCTCCAGCAACACCGGCCGCACCTCGAATTCCATGGTCGAAAGGTCCCCCAGCACCCAGGTGGCGGGGGCGGCGACGCCGCCCACGGTGCCCGGGTTCACCAGGCGGGTGTTGCCGCCCTTGATGTTGCGGATGTCGCGGATATCGGCCTTGTGGTCGTGGCCGCAGCAGACCAGGTCCCAGTCGCCGGTGGTGGCCAGGGCCTCGGCATAGTGGGGATAGTGCACCAGGAAGACGCGGCGCCCGGCCAGCTCGATACCCGCGTCCTGCCCATAGAAGCGCACCAGGCTGCCGGGTTTGCCGGCAATGCGGCTCATCATATACAGGTCGCCGGTATTGTTGCCGTGGATTACATGGATGGGCAGGCCATAGGGCTTGAGCACGTTGAGGGTGCTGGGCGCCACCAGGTCACCGCAATGGAGCACCGCCTCTACCCCCAGGTCGGCGGCCTCGCGCACGGCCGCCTCCAGCAAGGCGCGGTTGTCGTGGCTGTCGGAAAGGATGCAGACCTTCATGAGGATCAGAACTTCGGTTTCTCGGGCGCGTCCTTGTACATCTGCACGCTCTTGAGGATCTCCTCCTTGGCCTCGTCGATGCCGTACCAGCCATCCACGCGCACCCACTTGCCCTCGTCCAGGTCCTTATAGTGCTCGAAGAAGTGTGCGATCTGCTCGAGGATCATGGGCGGCAGGTCACGGAAATCCTGCACCGAGCGGTAGACCTTGCACAGCTTGTCGGTGGGGACCGCCAGCACCTTGGCATCATCGCCCGATTCATCCGTCATCTTCAGTACACCCACCGGCCGGCAGCGCACCACGGAACCGAAGATCAGCGGCACGGGGGTGAGCACCAGCACATCCACCGGGTCGCCGTCGTCGGACAGGGTATGGGGCACATAGCCGTAATTGCAGGGATAGTGCATGGCCGTGTTCATGAAGCGGTCCACGAACATGGCGCCCGTTTCCTTGTCGACCTCGTACTTGACGGGATCGCTGTGGGCGGGGATCTCGATGATCACATTAATGTTGTTGGGGACGTCCAGTCCGGAGTCGACACGGTCCAGGTTCATGGGGAGCAGCCTCGGTACCAAAGAACAAGGGCCGGTAGTATACCGGCCCTTTATAAGGAGTGACTAATTATGCCCCCGTTGGGGGGAGGAATTCAATTCCGTCCCCGGGTGCTGGGATCAGAGTAGCGGCACGATCAACAACGCCACGATATTGATGATCTTGATCAGGGGGTTGATGGCCGGGCCGGCGGTGTCCTTGTAGGGGTCGCCGACGGTGTCACCGGTGACCGCCGCCTTGTGGGCATCAGAGCCCTTGCCGCCGAAATGACCGTCCTCGATGTACTTCTTGGCGTTATCCCAGGCGCCGCCGCCGGTGGTCATGGAGATGGCCACGAAGATCCCGGTGATGATGGTGCCGATGAGCATGCCGCCCAGGGCCTCCTTGCCGAGCAGCAGGCCTACCGCCACGGGTGCCAGCACCGGCAGCAGCGAGGGCACGATCATCTCGCGGATGGCGGACTTGGTGAGCATGTCCACGGCGCGGGAGTAATCGGGCTTCTGGGTGCGGTCCATGATGCCGGGCATTTCGCGGAACTGGCGCCGTACCTCGTTGACGATACCGCCGGCGGCACGACCCACCGCTTCCATGGCCATGGCCCCGAACAGGTAGGGGATCAGCCCGCCGATGAACAGGCCGATGATGACCATGTGGTTGTCGAGGCTGAAGTTGATGGCGCCTGCCTCATCCCCCAGGGCATGGGTGTAGTCGGCGAACAGTACCAGCGCCGCCAGGCCGGCCGAACCGATGGCATAGCCCTTGGTCACCGCCTTGGTGGTGTTGCCGACGGCGTCCAGGGGGTCGGTGATGTTGCGGATGGACTCGTCCAGTTCCGCCATCTCGGCGATGCCACCGGCGTTGTCGGTGATGGGGCCGTAGGCGTCCAGGGCCACGATGATGCCCGTCATGGACAGCATCGAGGTCGCCGCGATGGCGATGCCGTACAGGCCGGCCAGTTCATGGGCACCCCATATCGAGGCGCACACGGCCAGCACCGGCGCGGCGGTGGACTTCATGGACACGCCCAGACCGGCGATGACGTTGGTGCCGTCACCGGTGGTGGAGGCCTCGGCGATGTGGCGCACCGGCTTGAACTCGGTGGCCGTGTAGTACTCGGTGATCCATACCATGGCCGCCGTCAGCGCCAGGCCGATGAGCGCGCTGAAGTACAGGTTCAGGGAGCTGAGACTTTCGCCGCCGCCGAGGCTGATGCTGTCGCCCAGCAGCCAGGTGGTGACCGGGTAGAAGGCGATCGCCGCCAGCACACCGGACACGATCACGCCGCGGTACAGGGCATTCATGATCTTGCCACCCTCGCGCACATGCACGAAGTAGGCGCCGATGATGGAGGCGATGATGGACACGCCACCCAGTACCAGCGGGTAGATGGCCGCAGTGGTGCCGGCTTCCTTGAGCAGCAGCGCGCCGAGCAGCATGGTGGCGATGACGGTGACCGCGTAGGTCTCGAACAGGTCTGCGGCCATGCCGGCACAGTCGCCGACGTTGTCGCCCACGTTGTCGGCGATGACCGCCGGGTTGCGGGGGTCATCCTCGGGGATGCCGGCTTCCACCTTGCCGACGATGTCGGCGCCCACGTCGGCGCCCTTGGTGAAGATGCCGCCACCCAGTCGCGCGAAGATGGAGATCAGCGAACCGCCGAAGGCCAGGCCCACCAGGGCGTGGATGGCGTCAACCATGCTTGTGCCCATGGCCAGCAGGATGGCGTAGTAACCGGCCACGCCCAGCAGGCCCAGGCCCACCACCAGCATGCCGGTGATGGCGCCGCCGCGGAAGGCCACCTGCATGGCGGCATCGAGCCCGCCCTTGGCGGCCTCGGCGGTGCGGACGTTGGCACGTACCGAGACGTTCATACCGATATAGCCGGCCAGCCCGGAGAAGATGGCGCCGATGGCGAAGCCGATGGCCGTGGCCCAGCCGAGGAACAGGCCCACCAGCACGAACAACACGACACCGGCGATGCCGATGGTGGTGTACTGGCGGTTCAGGTAGGCAGATGCGCCTTCCTGGATGGCGCCGGCGATCTCCTGCATGCGGGCCGAACCGGCCGGCTTGGCGAGAATCCACCGTACAGAAACGCCGCCATAAATCAGCGCGACGATCGCACAACCCAAGGCGAACATAAGCCCCATCTCCATAACCTCTCCTCCGAATCAAGTGTTCAAGCAAATTGTGGGTGTTGTAGTCTTGCCGGCCGTGGCGGGCTACGCGTTGATATACATCAAGGCCCCTTGAATTCCGTTCCGAGGGTAAATCCGAACAGCGGCTCGCGGGCTTTTTCCAGTGTCATGACGTTTCATCTTCTCCTGCGGTTGGAGTCTGCCGGGGTTGGAGTTACAGTTACGGGACTCGCTGTGAATACATCCCTGTACGCTCGACGGCCGCGTCCATGCGGCCGACGGTCCCGGAACAGGAACACCAGCCCCGGCAGACAAACCACCGCATGCCGACAAACAACAAGGGGTGCCTAAGCACCCCCTGTCCGGTTTTCCTACTTGACCTCGAAGTCCGAGTCGAGCTTCTTCTTTACGGCCACATTCTTGAGCTGCACATACTTCGGCAACCCATCCTTGCCATAGGGCGGGTAATCCTCGCCCTGCATCAGCGGCCCGAGGTAGTCGCGGCATTTCTTGGTAATGCCGTAGCCGTCCTTGGTGATGAAGCTGGCCGGCATCATCTTCTCCACGTTGGCGACCTTGGACAGCTTGGCCTCGCCCACCTTCCAGCGGTAGGGCTTGTTGGAGGTGCGCTCGATGGTGGGCATGACCGAGTTCTTGCCGGCCAGGGCCATTTTCACCGCGGCCTTGCCCATGGCATAGGCCTGCTCCACGTCGGACTTGGAGGCGATGTGGCGTGCGGCGCGCTGCAGGTAGTCGGCCACGGCCCAGTGGTACTTGTGGCCGAGCTTGCTGCGGATCATATTGGCGATCACCGGGGCGACGCCGCCGAGCTGCGCATGGCCGAAGGCATCCTTCAGGCCCTGGTCGGCGAGGAACTTGCCGTCCTTGTCATGCACGCCCTCGGACACCACCACCGAGCAGTAGCCGTACTTGTCCACCTTCTCCTGCACCGCCTTCAGGAAGCTGGCCTCGTTGAAAGGCACTTCCGGGAACAGGATCAGGATGGGCAGGTCGCAGTCTTCCGAGGCGGCCATGCCGCCGGCCGCGGCGATCCAGCCGGCGTGACGGCCCATGACTTCCAGCACGAAGATCTTGGTGGAGGTCTTGCACATGGAGGCCACGTCGAAGCTGGCCTCGCGGGTGGAGATGGCGATGTACTTGGCCACCGAGCCGAAGCCGGGGCAGTTGTCGGTGATGGGCAGATCGTTGTCCACGGTCTTGGGCACGTGGATGGCCTGCAGTGGGTAGCCCAGACTGTTGGACAGCTGGGATACCTTCAAGCAGGTGTCGGCGGAATCGCCGCCGCCGTTATAGAAGAAGTAGCCGATGTTGTGGGCGGCGAACACCTCGATCAGACGTTCGTACTCGCGGCGGTTGGCCTCCAGGCTCTTGAGCTTGTAACGGCAGGAGCCAAACGCGCCCGACGGGGTGTGGCGCAGGGCGGCGATGGCCTTGGCGGATTCCTTGCTGGTGTCGATGAGGTCCTCGGTCAGCGCGCCGATGATGCCGTTGCGGCCGGCGTAGACCTTGCCGATCTTGTCCTTGTGCTGACGGGCGGTCTCGATGACGCCGCAGGCGCTGGCGTTGATGACGGCGGTGACGCCGCCGGACTGGGCATAAAAGGCATTTTTCTTTGCCGATGCTTTGGCCATGGTGCTACTCCCTTCGGTCTGTGTCTTTTGATTTTGGCTTTACGTCATGTCGGCGCGTGCCGGAATCCATTATGGCGCCCATGGGTGGTCCCGTTTGTGGATTTTTTGGCGGACAGCCGCCAACGTCACCGGAGCATATCGTAAAAGTACATGGAATTCATGAGCTTTCGTTGACATGGGGGAGGCGCAGAGGGTAGCTTAATCAGAGTTTGGCCATGGGGCCATGCAAAATATTGTATACGCCCCTGTAAAAAACTTTATAAGCAGAAGGAATTACAAACAAAATCAAACCAAGGGGAGTGGACGCCACCATGAGAATGGTCCTGTTGGGGGCCCCGGGTTCCGGCAAGGGGACCCAGGCCAAGCGATTGCAGGTCGAGTACAAGATTCCGCAGATCTCCACCGGCGATCTACTGCGCGCCGCCGTGGAGCAGGGGACGCCCCTGGGGCGCCAGGCCAAGGCCGCCATGGATGCCGGCCAACTGGTGTCCGACGAGGTGGTCATGGGCATGATCCGCGATCGCCTGGTGCAGCCCGATGCCCGGCGCGGCTTCATCCTCGACGGCTTCCCGCGCAACATCCCCCAGGCCCAGGCCCTGGAGGCACTGCTGGAGCAGATCGGCCAGCCCCTGGACCTGGCGCTGCTCATCGAGGTGGATTACGACAGCCTCATCCAGCGCATGACCGGGCGCCGTACCTGCGTGGCCTGCGGCCAGATGTACAACGTTTATTTCGCCCCCTCCAAGATGGATGGCCGCTGCGACGAATGCGGCGGACGCCTGCATCACCGCGCCGATGACAATGAAGAGACCATCGGTAACCGCCTGCGGGTCTACGAGGCACAGACTGCCCCCCTCATCACCTACTATCGGGAGCAGGGCCTGCTGCGCACCGTGCAGGGAGTGGGCGAGGTGGAGGATATCCATGCCGCGGTGCGCAAGGTGGTGGACAGCGTGAAGCAGCTGCGCAAGTCCGCTTCCCGCTCCGATGCCATCCGCCAGGCGGTGGCCCGCCAGCAGTCGGGGACACCGCCCGGCGAGGAAGCGCCGCCGGAGACCGAGGCACCGCCGCAGGTCAAGCCGGCTGCAGCGGCTGGCAAGAAGAAGGCAGACGCAAAACCGGCACCGGAAAAAAAGACTGCGGCGAGGAAAGGCACGGCGGACAAGAAGGCCGTGGTGAAGAAAAAGCCAGCGGCCACGAAGCCGGCGGTTTCCAGGAAGAAGGCCGCCGCCAAGAAGCCGGTGGGCAAGAAGAAGGTCGCCGGCAAGAAGGTGGCCACCAAGCCCAAGGCGAAGGTGGGCAAGCCGGTTACGAAGAAAAAGCCAGTGGCGAAGAAGAAACCAGCGGCAAAGAAGAAAGTGGCAACGAAGAAAAAGGCGTCCGCGAAAAAGAAGGTGACGGCCAGGAAGTCGGTGGCGAAGAAGAAAATCGCCCCGAAAAAGAAACCGAGGGCCAAGAAGAAGGTGCCTGCGAAAAAGAAACCGGTGGCGAAGAAAAAGCTGACGGCCAAAAAGAAGGCGGTGGTCAAGAAGAAGACCGCGGCCCGCAAAAAGGCCCGCCGCTAGGAGCCTGTCTGCCTATTCCCCCTTGCCCGCCGCGGCCCCCTGTTGCAGGCGCCGGATGAGTTCCGGCGCGGATTGGGGCACGTTGGTGTGTGG
>DATHUT010000355.1:0-4161 GCA_035462005.1 Gammaproteobacteria bacterium
CCCGACGGCTGTCCCAAGTGCCGCACCGCGTTGAACTACTACCTGCTCTGCGCCTGGCCTGCTGAATACCAGGATGACAGCCAATCGCGTTACATCAATGAGCGTGCCCATGCCAACATCCAGAAGGATGCGACCTATTCCGTCATCCCGCGCATGTGGGGCGGCGGCACCACGCCCGATGAGCTGCGCGCCATCGCCGATGCGGCCGACAAGTTCAATATCAAGACGGTGCATGTCACCGGCGGTCAGCGCATCGGCCTGTATGGCCTGAAAAAGGAGGAACTGCCGAAAATCTGGGCCGATCTCGGCGCCCGCGGGCTGGTATCGGGTCACGCCTACGGCAAGGCCTTGCGCACCGTGAAGACCTGCGTGGGCAAGGAATGGTGCCGCTTCGGCACCCAGGATTCGACCCAGATGGGCATCGACCTGGAAAAGATGACCTGGGGTTCCTGGACGCCGCACAAGTTCAAGATGGCGGCCTCCGGTTGTCCGCGCAACTGCGCGGAAGCCACCATCAAGGACTTCGGCGTGGTGTGTGTGGACTCCGGCTACGAGTTGCATGTGGGTGGAAACGGTGGCGTGAAGGTGCGCGCCACCGATTTCCTTTGTGCCGTGAAAACCCCGGACGAGGTGCTCGAATACTGCGCGGCTTACATGCAGCTGTATCGCGAGAACGCCCATTACCTGGAACGCACCGCGCCCTGGATCGAACGCGTCGGACTTGCCTATGTGAAGAGTCACATCGTCGAGGACGAGGCGCAGCGAAAGGCCCTGGCGGCGCGTTTCCGTTTCGCCCAGCAGTTCGCCCAGGACGATCCCTGGAGCGCGCGCGCCAAGGGCGAAGACCAGCATGAATTCACTCCCATCCTGCAGGTGGGATAAGCATGAGAGGCATGAGGTGGAGAATGATTTCGTCATTCCCGCGAATGCGGGAATCCAGTGCCTCGAATCTCATGGATTCCCGCATTCGCGAGAATGACGGGGAATTGAGTTTTTCATAGCATCTCGCTTCAGGAGTCGAGGATTATGAGTACGCAACAAAGCGCAATACTGGACGCGGACAGTGATGAGTGGATCGAGGTGGGCCGGATGGAGGACATTCCGCGCCAGGGTGCCCGGGTGGTGCGCTGCGCGCAAGGCGACATCGCGGTATTCCGCACCGTCGACGACGAGGTCTTTGCCCTGCGTGATCGCTGTCCTCACAAGGGCGGCCCCCTGTCCCAGGGCATCGTGCATGGAAAACGCGTGGCCTGTCCGTTGCACGACTGGAAGATCCACCTGGACAGTGGCCTGGCCGTGGCGCCCGACGAGGGCTGCGCGGCGCGCTTTCCAGTGCGGTTGGAAGGTGGGCGGGTGTGGCTGTCCCTGAAAGAAATAGTATCCGTATAAGCTGAAATCAACGTCATCCCCGCGCATGCGGGGATCCAAGGCGGTAAACCACTGGATTCCGGCATACGCCGGAATGACGGACTCATGACGAACCGGGACCTGCATGATGCAAGAAGTACAAACCACCTGCCCCTACTGCGGCGTTGGCTGCGGCCTGCGGGTGGGCCGGGATGCGGAAGGCAAGGTCTGCGTGCGTGGCGACCCGGAGCATCCGGCCAACTACGGCCGCCTTTGTTCCAAGGGCGCGGCCCTGGCGGAGACGCTGGAGCTCGAGGGTCGCTTGTTGCAGCCCGAGGTCGCCGGTGCTGTCGTGGATTGGGACCGGGCCCTGGATGCGGTGGCGCAGCGCTTTCAGGCCGTAATCGACGAGCATGGCCCCGAAGCGGTGGCCTTCTATGTCTCCGGTCAGTTGCTCACCGAGGATTACTATGTCGCCAACAAGTTGATGAAAGGCTTCATCGGCGCCGCCAATATCGACACCAATTCCCGGCTGTGCATGTCTGCGGCGGTGGCCGGTTACAAGCGGGCCTTTGGCAGTGATACCGTGCCCTGCGACTATGCCGACCTGGAGCAGGCCGAACTCATCGTCATTACCGGTTCCAACCTGGCCTGGTGCCACCCGGTGCTGTTCCAGCGCATCGTGCGCGCGCGGCGCGACAATCCCGCGCTCAAGGTGGTGGTCATCGACCCGCGCCGTACCGTCACCTGTGACATCGCCGACCTGCACCTGGCCATTGCGCCCGGCACGGATACGACCCTGTTCAATGGTCTGCTCGTTCATCTGGAGCGGACCGGCAAGCGTGCAGCGGACTTCGTACACCAGTCCACCGAGGGCCTGGATGCCGCCTTGGCCGCGGCCCTGGAGGACGCACCCGATGCGGCGGCGGTGGCACGTCACTGTGGCCTTGAGTGGGAACAGGTGGATGCGTTCCTTGCCCTGTTCGCGCAACACGAACGCGTGGTCACCCTGTTCAGTCAGGGCGTCAATCAGTTCTCCATGGGCACGGACAAGGTCAACAGCATCATCAATTGCCACCTGCTCACCGGTCGCCTGGGCCGGGTCGGCATGGGACCCTTCTCACTCACCGGACAGCCCAATGCCATGGGCGGCCGCGAGGTGGGGGGGCTGGCCAACCAGTTGGCGGCGCACCTGGAACTGGAAGACCCTGCCCATCATGCCCTGGTGCGGGAATTCTGGGGCGCGCCTTCGCTGGCACGGCAAGCGGGCCTCAAGGCGGTGGACCTGTTCGAGGCCGTGCATGCGGGTCGGGTGAAGGCCTTGTGGATCATGGCCACCAACCCGGCGGTGAGCATGCCCGACAGCGACCGGGTGCGCGCGGCCCTGGCGGGTTGTGAATTCCTGGTGGTCTCCGATTGCGCGCGCTACACGGACACCACCGCCTATGCCCATGTCCTGTTGCCTGCCACTACCTGGGGGGAGCGCGATGGTACGGTGACCAATTCGGAACGACGCATCTCCCGGCAACGGCCCTTCCTGCCGGCACCGGGACAGGCGCGCCCCGATTGGTGGATCATCAGCGAGGTGGCACGGCGCCTGGGTCATGGCGACGCCTTTGCCTATGAAAATCCCGCGCAGATCTTTCGCGAGCATGCGGCCCTGGCGACGCGGGCCAATGCCGGACGCGATTTCGATCTGCCCGGGCTGGAAGCGATGACGGACCAGGACTACGAAACGCAGGCGCCGCTGCAATGGCCACTGCGGCGCCAGGAACGCCTGTTCGCCGATGGGCGTTTTTTCACCCCCTCGGGCAAGGCGCGTTTCATCCCCATCCACGGTCGGCTACCCGGCCAGCTCCCGGATGCAAGCTACCCGTTGGTGCTCAACACCGGCCGGGTGCGGGATCACTGGCATACCCTGACACGCACGGGCCGTTCGCCACGCCTGTCCGCCCACAGCATCGAACCCTGCGTGGAACTGCACCCGCAGGATGCCAGTCGGCTCGACGTGGAGGAGGGGGCGCTGGTGCGGGTACGCAGCCACCGTGGCGAGCTGCTGCTGCGTGCGCGCCTCGATGCGGGGCAGCGTCCCGGTTCCGTATTCATTCCCATGCACTGGAACGAACAGTTCTCCAGCATTGCCAGCGTGGACCAGTTGGTCAGCCCGCTGACCGACCCCGTCTCCGGCCAGCCGGAATTCAAATACACGCCGGTGCGCATCACGCCCTGCGTGACGCGCTGGCATGGCTTCATCCTGTCACGACGCCGGCTGCGACTGTCGCGCGATCACTACTGGGCCTGTGCCCGCGGCGAGGGCTTCTGGCGTTATGAACTCGCCGGCAGCGAGCGCACGGGCGACTGGGCGGTGACGGCGCGTGCGCTGCTGTGCAGCCAGGATCGGGAGGTGGAATGGATCGAATTCACCGACAAGGCCGCGCCCCGCTACCGGGCGGCACGGATACAGGATGGCCGGCTGGAAAGCTGCGTGTTCATCGGGCCGGATCCCCGCCTGCCGGAGCGTGACTGGCTGGCGGCCCTGTTCGGCCGCGACCGGATCGAGGACAGCGAGCGACGCGCCCTGCTCAGCGGTCGCGCCGACGATGGGCGCCCCGACGCGGGACCGCAGGTGTGCGCCTGCTTCGGGGTGGGCCGCAACACCATCCTGGAGGCGATCGGCCAGGGTTGTGCCAGTGTCGAAGAACTCGGTGCCCGCCTCAAGGCCGGCACCAACTGCGGCTCCTGTATCCCGGAACTGCGGGGTCTGTTAAAGGAGGGCTGATTTTTCCGTCATTCCGGCGTATGCCGGAATCCATG
>DATHUT010000356.1:0-2806 GCA_035462005.1 Gammaproteobacteria bacterium
GGTGATGGACTTGGCAAAAAAAGCCCTAAAGTTTTGCCCTGCACGGCCTGTGCAGGCCGTGCCTGGTCAACGGGGCAGGGCGGAACCGAGATGGGGACGAATGGCGCGCAGCAAGGCGGGGAAGACCTTGGGCGGGGCGGCCACCAGGTTGCCGGTGTCCAGGAAATCATCGCCCCCACCGAAGTCACCCACCAGACCACCGGCCTCGCGCACCAGCAGCACACCGGCGGCCATGTCCCATGGGCTCAGGCCGATCTCCCAGAAACCATCCAGACGACCAGCGGCCACATAGGCCAGGTCCAGGGCCGCCGAGCCGGCTCGGCGGATGCCGGCGGTGTCCTGGTGCACGGCACGGAACATGTTCAGGTAGGCCTCCAGGTGCTGCGGTTGCCGGAAGGGGAAACCGGTGCCGATCAGGGCGCCGGACAGGCCCACCTGCTTGGTCACACGGATGCGCCGGTCATTGAGCAGCGCGCCCCCGCCCTGGCTGGCGGTGAACAGTTCCTCGCGGACGGGATCGTAGACCACGCCCTGGTAGAGTCGGCCCTTGTGCTTCAGACCGATGGAGACGGCGAACTGGGGAAAGCCGTGCAGGAAGTTGGTGGTGCCATCCAGGGGGTCGATGATCCACTGGTACTCGTCATTGCCGCCACTGGCCCCGCTTTCCTCCGCCAGGATGGCGTGGTCGGGATAGGCCTTGCGCAGGATCTGGATGATCCGCGCCTCGGCTTCCCGGTCCACCTCGGAAACGAAATCGTGCTGGTCCTTGGAGGTGATGGTGAGTTCATCGATGCGGTTGGCGTAGCGGAGGATGACGTTGCCGGCAGCGCGCGCGGCGCGCACCGCGATGTTGAGCATGGGATGCACGGAGGGTGATTCCTGCGGTTCAAGGGCGGCACAGGATACCAGACTTGCGGGGGTATGGCAGTACCGGAAGGATCGAGGGGCAAATCTGCCGTTGCGGGACCGTAGGCCGCATGGACGCGGCCTTCGAGCGTACAGGGACGTATTCAAAGCGAGTCCCGGAACGGCAGATTTGCCCCTCGGTCCCCTACCGGACGCTCCCGATCCGCTCCCCCATCCGCACCGCGGCACCGGCGCCACAGGCGGCCTCCCAGCGGGCCCGGTCCTTGCCGAACAGCAGGATGACGGTGGAGCCCATGTTGAAGCGTCCCAGTTCCGCGCCCCGGGCCAGCTGGACGAGATCGGGGGGCGTCTCGACGCGAATGCGGCCGGTGTGGGGTGGGGTGGCGACACCGGTCCAGATGGTCTCGATGCAGGCCACGAAGATGGCGCCCACCAGGACCACGGCCATTGGGCCATGGTCCGTATCGAACAGGCAGACCAGGCGCTCGTTGCGGGCAAACAGCCGGGGGATGGTGCGTACCGTGTGGGGCGCGACGCTGAACAGCCGCCCGGGTACATAGACGGTCTCGCGCAGGGTGCCCTCCAGCGGCATGTGCACCCGGTGATAGTCCCGCGGGGAAAGGTAGACGGTGCTGAAGCTGCCATCCTCGAACTGGGCAGCACGGTCTGCATCGCCACCCAGCAATTCCAGCAGGGAGTAGTCGCGGCCCTTGGCCTGAAACAGCCGGCCGGACTTGATGGCACCACACTGGCTCACGGTGCCATCGGCGGGGCAGACGATGCTGTCGCGGCCGTCATCCAGCGGACGTGCCCCGGGCTTCAGGGCGCGGGTGAAGAAGGCATTGAAGTTGGGGTAGGTGGCGGGATCCGGTTCCCGGGCCTCCTCCAGGTTCACCTGGAAATGATGGCTGAACAGGCGGATCGCGGAGGGGACCAGCCGCGGGCACTCGAGGCGCGTGAGGGCCAGCACCAGCCGGGACAGCAGGTGGTGAGGCAGGGGATAAAGGGCCCAGGACTTGAGATGGTCCAGGAAGCCGGCGCGGCGTGCGTCCTCGGCAGGCATGGGTCAGTGGTGGTGATGGTGCGAGTGGTCCATCTCCCCGCCCCGGTCGTTGCGCACGGGCGCGACGATGCGCTGCACATGGTTGCCGTCGTACTGGATCAGGAGCCCCACTTCATCCCCCGCGCGCAAGGCCTGGTTCGGACCGATCAGCATCAGGTGATAGCTGCCGGGTTCCAGGCTCAGGGTCTGTCCCGGTGCCAGGCGCAGTTCATCCTGGGGGATCATGCGGGCGACCCCGTCCTCGATGACGGTGCGGTGGATCTCCACCCGTTCGCACGCCGGGCTGCTGGCGCCCTGGATGACCAGTTCTTCGCTGCCGGCGTTGTGCAGTTGCATGAACATGCCCAGCACCCGGGCCGTGGGCGGCGCTTCCCGCACCCAGGCATCCTCTACCTGCAGGGTGGATTCATGGGCCTGGCTGGTAAAGGGCAGGGCAAACAACAGGAACAGGCGGAGCAGCGCGTTCATCATTTGGTCTCGAAGTGTTGGAGGATGCGGGCATAGTCACTGGCCAGGCCCGTGGCGCTGTGGGGTGCGCCGAACATGGCGGTGTAGTGGCCTTGCGGATTGAACAGCAGGATGGCGGCGGAATGATCCACCTCGTAGTCGCCACCCGGCTCCTTGGGCTCGTCATACGCATATACGATGCCCAGGTTGCGGGTCAGGCGGTTGATCTCGACCATGGAGCCGGTGACGCCGATGAAATCCTGGTTGAAATAGGGGACATAGCGGCTGAGCTGTTCCACCGTGTCGCGCACCGGGTCCACGGACACGAACACCACCTGGGGGGCGGGCAGTCCTTCCTGCTCTGCCCGCTTGGCCACGTTGTCGAGCAGGGCCATGGTGGTGGGGCAGACGTCCGGGCAGTGGGTGAAG
>DATHUT010000357.1:0-8033 GCA_035462005.1 Gammaproteobacteria bacterium
ACCGTGACCAGGCCTTGCACGGATTTGACCTGTTCGGCCGGCACGGCGCCCGTGTGGTGGTTATGCGTATGCATCCAGTGTTTCATCTGCGCGGGGTCTCCCCCGCTCAGGACATGCAAGGCGCGATAGCAGCGAATGAACAGCAGGGCCAGCTCCCCCGCCTTGCTGTCCGGGTCGAGGCGTCCCCGGCTGATGGCGGTGCGGTCCTTGCCGATGATGGCGCCCAACTCGGTCTGGTTCATGCCCAGCAGCCGGCCGGCATTGCCAAAGGCCTCGGCGAGGATGTCGGCGTTAGTGGCGGTTTGTGCGCTAGCCTGGTTCATGCGGTTGCCCCCGATGAATGTGCGATGAACACAATATAGTACTTTATTGTGCGTTTTGCACGCATCGCGGATGCCTGTTTGGGAACGGCCAACAGCGCGGACCGGCCGAGATACCGCTGATCTTGATTTATTATTTTATTTCAATAGCTTGTAAGGTACGGTGGCGAGCAGTCATTGCCACTCACCGCAAGCCATCAATCCTGGGGCGCGACAGAATCGGCCAATAGACCCGGGCGAACAGGCCAAAGGCCAGTATCCACGAGATCCCGGCCAACAGCACCCAATCGGCATACCCCACCGCGACGGGTGTCAGGGGCAACAACACCCGCAACAGTACCGCCAGGGCCAGCAACCGGAACGACCAGACCACCGCGGAACCGATTTCCAGGCTGCGCCCCGTATGCCCCAGGGACACCCGGGCCATCATGCCCAGGGTCACCATGCCAATGCCGCCGACGGTCATGGCATGGAGCGCCAGGGTTCCCGGCACGCCGAACCAGGCCAGCGCCTCCATCAACAGGCCCGCCACCAGCCAGGCATAACCCAGGTGCAACACCCACAGCAGCGGCCGACTCCAGATGCCCCGGTGATACCAGCCATACAAACGCAGTCCGTGGGCCAATCCGGCAACCAGGGCACCCAAGGCCGCCGCCGTGGGCAGAAAGGGTTTCAGCAAAATAAACAGCAGCAAAGCGGCAAGACCGGTGTATTCGACCAATGGCCAAGTGCGGCTCTTCATGCCAGGAATGGCCTTTTCCGTGAAGAACGGGATTACCCGCCCACCCATGATGGTGATCAACAGGATGATGATATAGACGGCCTGAAGGATCGCCTGGCGCCCCAGTCCTGCAGGTGCCAACCCCAGCAGGTCCAGGTGGACCAGGAGATTGCAGATGGCCAATGCCAGCAGGATCAGCAGGAAGACCAGGTTGCGGGTCTGACGGCAGCGGATCAGGGGCAGCGCCAGGACCAGCGCCAGCACCGGCAGGAAGGCCAGGTCCACCAGGGCGATGGACCAGGCAGGCAGCCAGGCTGCCGCAAAGGGAGACAGGCGCCCCGCCAGCCACAGCGCTACCAGGCCGAGCAGCGCCCTCCCCCGCGGCGTTGGCAGCTGGGTCCAGTTGCGCACCGCGGTGAGCAGAAAACCCGCCACCACGGCCAGGGTAAAGCCGAACAACATTTCATGGCCGTGCCAAAGTTGCGCACCGTAGTAGAGACCAGGGGCTGTGGCGCCACCGAGATACAACCATAACCAGATCCCGACCAGCAGCACTGCCGCCAAGCCGGCCAGCAGAAAAAAAGGCCGGAAGCCGAGTTCGAACAGGGCAAAGTGGTCTGCGGGGAGACGTCTGCCAGGATCCTGGATGGGTATCAGAGCCAATATTCAATCACTGGTGTCGCTGGACTTGCGAATGCGGTCGAAGAACACCCGCACCAGGTCGGAACGGGTGATGATCCCTTGCACGCGACGCTCTTCATCCGCGACCACCAGGCGCTTGATCCGATGTTTTTTCATGATATCGAGCGCCTCATGCAAGGTGTGTTCGGCGCGTACCGTCACCACATCCGGGATCATCAGGTCCGCCACCGTGCCCTCGGGATCCCGCACGCGATCCTGATGCTGGAACAGGGACTCCAGGGTTTGCCACACACTATGGTGGGGCTGGTGGCTGGGAAGTCCCATGGCGCGCAGAAAATCCGCTTCCGTCACCAGGCCGATCAAGCGGTCTTCCCTATCCACCACCGGCAGGCCGCTGATTCTCTTTTCCACCAGGAGATGGGCCGCCTCGGCCAGGGAGCAATCCGCTCGTACCGTCGTTACAGGTGTGGTCATGAGCTGTGAGACCGGCACGCTCTCCCGCGCCCGCTGGCGGGCATGCTGTGCGGCCCGCCGATTGAGTTCCATGAGGTCATCCGCGGTAATGTCCAGGAAGGTATTCATTTCCCGCAGGGCCTTTGCGAAATCCTCACGCATCAATTTGTTTTCCGATTGTTTGTCCATTGGCATCTCCCGATTCAAGCTCCTTTGTTCTCCCCGCCGCCTGCAGGTTTGGAGATACGCGCCAGGGCAGTGGGATAACGCCTCCAGGGGAAGGGATAGTTGAACAGCACCCCCATGAGAAGCAGCACCAGTACATTGACCAGAACCGGCGTAATGACGTACAGGAAGCCCAGTGCCTGAATACCCTCCCCACCCACGACCGCCGCCAGGGCGGTCGCTCCCCCCGGGGGATGGATGCAGCGCAGGTATTGCATGGCGAGTATCGCCAGCGCCACGGCACTCGCTGCCGCGATCATTGGATCGGGAATCAGCCAGGCACAACTTACACCCACGAAAGCGGAGAGAACGTGACCACCCAGGAGCGGCCAGGGTTGCGACAGGGGACCGTGCGGAACGGCAAAAACCAGCACCGCCGAGGCCCCCATGGAGGCGGCAATCCAGGCAGCGCCCTCGTGCCCCAGGTAATGACGGCTGATCAACACCACCACGAGAATACCGATAAAACCACCAACGGCCGCCAGTAGTTTTTCCAGGTGGCCGGTCTTGTGCGCCTGTAGCCCGAGCAGGGCCAGGATGGGATGCGGTTTGTTCATGGGAAGCTACTGTCTGAAATGTGGGTCAGATATTGAAGATGTAAATTGAATATTACTTTATGAGGCCTCGGAAGTCATGCCTGGAGAGCAGGATCCCGTGTAAAATATGTGTTTATTTGTATCGGAAATACAGCAAGATATCATAACTTCTTTATGGAACTACGAGGATTTGTACCGCTTTACCTCAAGCACCCTGGCTGGCCATCAGGACCGTAACGGTGACGATGGTCATGCCCGCGAAGGCCAGCAGGGCCTGGCGGCGCCAGGAGAACAGGAAAAGGCAGCAAACCACGATCCAGCCCATGATCAGCGGCCACAGCTGGACCTGGTTGATGGATGCGAACGGTTCCATGGCAGCACTCTTCGCAGGGGAGGCTATGATCGCATACCATGTGCGGATGCTGAAGCCACCGTGGATCCTCCCGCATGTTCGCCTCCGAATTTCCCATCGATCCTGATCTTTGCTACCTGAACCATGCCGCCGTTGCCCCCTGGCCCACCCGTACCACGCGGGCGGTGCAGGCCTTTGCCGAGGAGAACAACCATACCGGCTCCCGCCACTACGAACGCTGGCTGGCCACGGAACGGGCTTTGCGTGAAGGATTGCGACAACTGATCAATGCCGCTTCCACCGATGAAATCGCCCTGCTCAAGAATACGTCCGAGGCCCTGTCGGTAGTGGCCCACGGCCTCGACTGGCGCACTGATGATGAAGTGGTGATCTCCCATCTCGAATTTCCCTCCAACCGCATCGTCTGGGAATCCCTGGCCCGTTACGGGGTGAAGGTGCGGGTCGCGGACCTCTACAGTCGCGAAAATCCCGAGCAAGCCCTGCTGGACTGCCTGACGGAACGTACCCGCCTGCTGTCGGTAAGTTCTGTCCAGTATGGCAATGGCCTGCGCCTGGACCTGGCTGTCCTGGGCAAGGCCTGCCGGGAGCGCAACATCCTGTTCTGTGTCGATGCCATACAGAGCATCGGCACCGGGCCCTTCGACGTACAGGCCATGAAAGCGGATTTCGTCATGGCCGACGGCCACAAATGGATGCTGGGACCGGAAGGCCTGGCGCTGTTCTATTGCCGCCGCGAACGGCTGGAAAGCCTGCGCCTCAACCAGTATGGCTGGCATATGGTGGCGGCCGTCGGTGAATTCGATCGCAAGGAATGGGCGCCCTCCCCCACGGCCACCCGCTTCGAATGCGGCAGCCCCAATCTGCTCTGTGCCCACGCCCTGCACGCCAGCATCGGATTGCTGCTGGAGGTGGGAATGGAGCAGGTTGCCGAACGGATCCGAGTCCGCACCCAGCGCATCATCGATTTCATCCAGGACATACCGGAGCGCTATAGTCTGATCACCGACCCGACACCCGCGCGGCGGGCCGGCATCGTGACCTTCAAGCCCCTGCGCGAAGACCTGGATGTGCTTTACCAGCGCCTGCAGGCTGCGGGCGTAATCTGCGCCCAGCGTGGTGGCGGCATTCGCTTCTCGCCCCACTTCCACACCCGCCCTGACGAAATCGAACGGGCGCTGTCACTGCTATGCTGACTTGACGAGGTAACCCGATGTCCACCATAACCCGTCCGTTCATCATTCCTGCAGCCCTGGCGGCCATGTGGCTCGCCAGCGCCTCCCCCGCCCTTGCCGAAAGCGGATCGAATCCGGGCATGGAACTCAGCGGTTTCGCCGGATATCGCTGGGGCGGCAACTTCAAGGATCCTGTCAGCGACGAACGACTGGAGCTGGATGACAAAGGCAGTGTCGGCCTGGTGCTCAATATCGACCATGACGCCAACACCGAGTGGGAATTCCTGTTCAGTCACCAGTCGACCCGGCTGCAGCCAGCCCCCTTGTTTACCGGTACATCCCGTATTGATGTGGATGTCAGTTATTTATCCGGCGGCGGGATCTACGTCTGGCGCGATCCCAAAGTGGAGCCCTTCCTGGGTGCCGGCATCGGTATTGCCCATTTCTCGCCCCAGGATTCGCGTTACGATTCCGAAACCCGTGCCCTGTTTTCTCTCACCGGCGGCTACCGTTTTCGCCTGACTGACAGCATCGGCCTGCGCCTCGAGGCCCGTGGTTACTACACCCTGCTCAACACCAACGCCGCAGTCTTCTGCGGAAATGGCGGCTGCATCGCCCGGGTGGACAGCAGCGGCCTGACACAAGTGGAGATCAACGCCGGCCTTTCAGTACGTTTCTAGCGGGAAATGGGGCAGCGACCACTGGCTTTCATGTCATGTTCAGAAACGCAGATCCAGCAGGTCCAGCCCCTCGCCTTGTTTGGCGATATGTACGCGCGCATCATGGCGATCACACAATTCCTTTTGCAGGGCCTCGCTGGCCTCGGGTTCACCATGCACCAGCAGCACTGGCGGGCGGTTGTTGAAACCCTGGTACCAGCGCAACAGGCCCGCCTGGTCGGCGTGGGCGGACAGGCCGCCGATGGTGTGGATCTTCGCGGCCACCTTGATCTTCTCGCCCCACAGGCTGATGGATTCCGTTCCATCCACCAGTGATCGACCCAGGGTACCGCGGGCCTGGAAACCGGCGATGATCACATGGCAGTCGCGTCGCCAGATGTTGTGCTTGAAGTGGTGACGGATGCGGCCGCCGTTGCACATGCCACTGCCGGCGATGATGATCGCCCCCGACTGGATATGGTTCAGCTTCATGGACTGCTGGGGGGTGCGGCTGAAATGCAGGTTGGGTAATAGGGGCTGTTCTTTGTTTTTCTTCCAGAGCTCATAGGCCTCATCGTTGAACAGGTTGCTGTGGCGCAGGTAGACCTCGGTGGCCTCGATGGCCATGGGGCTGTCGACGAATACCTGCCAATTGCCCAGTCCCCACTCCTCGAAATGCTTGCCGAACAGGTACAGGATTTCCTGGGTGCGTCCCACGGCGAAGGCCGGCATGAGGATATTCCCGCCCTCGGACATGGCGTCGGTCATGACCTGGTGGATTTCCGCATAGGTTTCCTGCAAGGACCGATGACAGCGATTGCCGTAGGTGCTCTCCAGCATCACCAGGTCTGCATCATGGATGCGGGCCGGGTCGGCCAGGATGGGATCCTCGTGATAACCAAGGTCCCCGCTGAACACCAACTTGCGTTCCGACTGATCCTCGCGCAACCAGAGCTGCACGATGGAAGAACCCAGGATGTGGCCGGCATCGGCCAGCTCCACTTCCACGCCCGGCAGGATCCTGGTGCGCTTGCTGTAATCCAGCACCTTGAATTGGTGCATCACCCGCTGTGCATCCTGCACCGTGTAGAGTGGCTCCACCCGGCCCAGCCCCTTGCGCTGACGCTTGCGGTTTTCCCATTCGGCATCCTTCTCGCTGATGAAGGCGGAATCCTTGAGCATGATACGGCACAGGTCACGACAGGCACGATGGGTATAGATAGGGCCCCGGTAGCCTTCCTTGTACAACAAGGGTAAACGGCCCGAATGGTCGATATGGGCATGGCTGAGGATGACGGCATCCAGGGCCTGCACATTGAAGGGGAAGGACTCCCGGTTACGCTGTTCGCTCTCGTCCCCGCCCTGCAACAGGCCACAATCGAGCAACACGCGCTTCGAGCCTATCTGGAGCAAATGGCAGGAACCGGTAACCTCGCCGGCGGCGCCGTAGCAATGGAGTTTCATGCCCATATCCTTGTCCTTCTTTCTGCGTTCAGGTACTCGGTTCCACATCAGCCACCGGATTCGACGCCTGCACGCGCATCAGGTGATGATGGGTAAGTTGGTAGAACACCGGCACCAGCACCAGACTGACCAGCATGGAGAAGCTCAGGCCGGAGACGATGGTAACTGCGAGTGGCTTGAGCATTTCAGACCCCTCGCCCAGCCCCAGGGCCAAGGGGGTCATGCCCGCCACCGTGGTCAGGGTGGTCATCATGATCGGGCGCAGGCGCAGACGCGCGGCCTCCAGGATGGCCTCACGCACCGCCTTGCCCCGTTCACGCATGATCTCGATGTACTCCACCAACACGATGGCATTGTTCACCACGATACCCGCCAGCATGATCATGCCGAGCCAAATAGGCATGGACAATGGCAAATCCGTGAACTCGATACCCAGCGCCACACCAATGACGGCAAAGGGCACACTAAAGAGGATGATGAAGGGATTGCGGAGGGATTCATACTGGATGGCCATCACCACGAAGACCAGGAACAAAGCCAGCAGTAACAGGACACGGGTCATGTTGCGGCCTTCCTGCAGGGTTTCGCCCGCACCTCCATCGTAGAGACTGAAACCCATGGGCAATTCCAGGTCCTCCAGGGCGGCATCGATGCCGGCCTGCAACTCACTGATGGCGGCCCCGGGGCCGATGGAGGCGCTGATTTCCACGATGCGTAATTGGTTGTCGCGCATGATTACCGCCGGCGAGGCAATCAGGTTCACCCCGGCGATGTCCCCCAGGTGTATGGCCGGGCGATCGGGCCGGGCCGGGTACAGCAACACCGACTGCAGGCGCTGGGGGTCGGACGCGACTTCGCGTGGCAGGCGCAGGCGCACGTCGTAACTGCGGTCGTTTTCGATGAAATCAGTCACCACGATGCCTTCCAGGGCGATACGCATGGCGCTAGCGACATTTTCCACATCCAGGTTGAGCATGCTGGCCCGTTCCCGGTCGATATCAATACTGATTTCGTGATGAATCTCTTCCAGGGAGTGCTGCAGGTTGCTCAGCCCCTCCAGGGAACGCAGGCGCAGCACCACCTCGTCGGCGATGTTTTCCAGACTCTTCTGATCTGGGCCCTGTATGCGCAGACTGATGTCATCGTCACCACGGCTGGTGCGAATTCCCCGAATGCCGGGCATCCGCATGTTGACCCTAAGCCCCGCCAGTTGCTGCTCCGCAACGAGATTCTTCATTTTCTCGATCCACTCATTGCTGCTCAGGCTGCGCTCCGCCAGCGATACCAATTGGACATTGATGTCGGCACGGTTGGCCACTTCGCGCTGGGAACGACCGAAGATGGAACCACCCACCAGCGTAAACACGTGGGCCACTTCCGGTTGCTTGGTCAATAGTTCTTCGATGATGCGTACGCGTTCATCCGTCTGGTCGATGGTGGACCCTGGATCACTGGTAATATTGATCCT
>DATHUT010000358.1:0-3967 GCA_035462005.1 Gammaproteobacteria bacterium
GGTAATCGGGTTGGTCCGTAGGTCCGATTAACGCAGAGGATCAAGTACTCTGACCCCTTGAAGGCCCGAAGGCCACCAGGGCCAGGCCGGCCAGGCTGTTGAGGAGATACAGGGTCGAGGCCACCCCGTGCAGGCGGGCGAATTCCGCACTGCCGCTCAGACCCTCGGCACGCAGGTCGGCGATCATGGGCGCCAGCAGCAACCGGTCGACCAGGATGACCAGCAGCATGCCCACCAGAACCCACAGGCGCCAGGCCGGGCGTCCGCGGCTCAGCTTGTGGAACAGCAACAGCAGGCTGCCACACACCAGGCCCAGCCAGGCCAGGGCACGGAACATCTCGCCGGCCAGGGTGCCGGCCAGGGTGCGGTCCTCGAGGACGGCAAAGAGAATGGGGGCGGCAATGAAACCGATGGCCCACAGCCCGCCCACCCAGAGGGTGAGCAGGATGCGTTCGCCGACCGGGATGGAAGGACTCACACGCTACTCGTAGCGCACCGCGATGATTTCGAAGTTCTTGGCGCCGCCGGGCACCTGCACCTGCACCAGGTCTCCCTCCATCTTGCCGATCAGGGCACGGGCAATGGGCGAATTCACCGAGATCAGCCCGGCCTTAATGTCCGCTTCGTCCTCGCCGACGATCTGGTAGGTGATCTCTTCCTCGGTATCCTCGTCCATCAACTCGACGGTGGTACCGAAAATCACCTTGCCGCCGGCATCCACGGTGGACAGATCGATGATCTGGGCATTGGAGAGCTTGCCATCGATTTCCTTGATGCGGCCCTCGATGAAGCTCTGCTGCTCCCGGGCAGCGTGGTATTCCGCATTTTCCTTGAGATCACCATGGGCACGCGCCTCGGCGATGGCCTCGATGACCTTGGGGCGATCGACTGTTTTCAGGCGCTGTAATTCAGTACGGAGCTTCTCGGCTCCGCGCACGGTCAAAGGAACTTTGCTCATTGCATGGGCTCCTTGTGTAGATCCTGCAAACGATTCACGGTGCCGACGTCCAGATGGCGCAGTGCCATGCAGGTGGCGCTGGCATGGGCCATGGTAGTGCTGTAACTGACCTTGTGTTGCAGGGCGGCACCCCGGATGGTAAAGGAATCCGCCATGGCCTGCTTGCCTTCGGTGGTATTGATGATCAGATTGATCTGGTCGTTCTTGATCATGTCCACGATATGCGGCCGCCCCTCGGTGACCTTGTTGACGATCTGGCATTCAATGCCCGCCGCACGGATCACGCCACCGGTACCGCTGGTGGCCACCACCTGGAAACCCTGCTCGGACAGGTCGCGGGCCAGCTTCAGAGCCCCGGGGCGATCCACCTCGCGCACGCTGATGAACACCCGGCCGCTGCGTGGCAGGCGTTCGCCCCCACCTATCTGAGCCTTGGCAAAGGCCTCGGCAAAATTGCGGCCCACGCCCATGACCTCGCCGGTGGACTTCATTTCCGGGCCCAGGATCGGGTCCACACCCGGGAACTTCACGAAGGGGAACACGGCTTCCTTGACGGAATAATAGCGAGGAATGACCTCCTCCGTCACGCCCTGCTCC
The DNA here is from genome assembly GCA_035462005.1 of Gammaproteobacteria bacterium. Lineage (GTDB taxonomy): Bacteria > Pseudomonadota > Gammaproteobacteria > DSM-19610 > DSM-19610 > JAIVHA01. Next base: position 1,556 of record DATHUT010000358.1, read on the forward strand.
ACCAGGCTACGCCCGGCCATGCAGCGCGCGGCTATCTTGGCCAGGGGGCGCCCGGTCGCCTTTGACACGAAGGGTACGGTCCGGGAGGCGCGCGGATTCACTTCCAGCACATAGATGTCCTCGCCCTGGATGGCGAACTGGGCGTTCATGAGACCCACCACCTTGAGCTCGTGGGCCATGGCTGTCATCTGCTCGCGCAGGCGATCCTGCATTTCCTTGCCGAGGGTATAGGGTGGCAGTGAACAGGCGGAATCACCGGAGTGCACGCCGGCCTGCTCGATATGCTCCATGATGCCGCCGATGAGCACGTCCTTACCATCGCAGATGGCATCCACGTCCACTTCCACGGCATCGTCCAGGAAGCGGTCCAGTAGTACCGGGGAGTCATTGGAGACACTCACCGCCTCGCGCATGTAGCGCATCAGGTCCTCTTCACTACGCACGATCTCCATGGCGCGGCCACCCAGAACATAGGACGGGCGCACCACCAGCGGGTAACCGATCTCGTTGGCCAGCGCCATCGCCTGGTCGGCGGTGCGGGCCGTGCGGTTGGGCGGCTGGCGCAGCCCCAGCTTGTTGATCAGCTGCTGGAAACGTTCGCGGTCCTCGGCTAGGTCGATGGAATCGGGCGAGGTGCCGATGATGGGCACGCCCGCCGCCTCCAGGGCGCGCGCCAGCTTCAGCGGAGTCTGGCCGCCGTACTGCACGATCACGCCCTTGGGTTTTTCCTTCTCGACCACTTCCAGGACGTCTTCCAGGGTCAGCGGCTCGAAATACAAGCGGTCGGAGGTGTCGTAGTCGGTGGATACCGTCTCCGGGTTGCAGTTGACCATGATGGTTTCATAGCCATCCTCGCGCATGGCCAGGGCCGCGTGCACGCAGCAGTAGTCGAATTCGATCCCCTGGCCGATGCGGTTGGGCCCGCCACCCAGGACCATGATCTTGTCCCGGTCGGTGGGCTGGGCCTCGCACTCCTCCTCGTAGGTGGAATACATATAGGCGGTGCTGGTGGCGAATTCCGCCGCGCAGGTATCCACCCGCTTATAGACCGGATGCACATCCAGCAGGCGGCGCATCTTGCGCACCGTGCGTTCGTTGGTGTCCAGCAGCCTGGCCAGGCGCCGGTCGGAAAAACCCTTGCGCTTGAGCATGTACAGGCGGTCCCGATCGAGGACGTCGACGCCCCATTCGCGCACCTTCGCCTCCAGCTCCATGAGTTCCTGGATCTGCATCAGGAACCAGGGATCGATATAGCTGGTTTCGTGGATCTTCTCCAGCGACCAGCCGAAGCGGAAGGCATCGGCCAGGTAGCGGATGCGGTCAGCGCCGGGGGCGCGCAGCTCGCGGCGCAGCACATCCTTGGCATCGTCACGCTTGAGATCCAGGATCTCGTCCAGGCCGTCGATGCCCGTTTCCAGGCCACGCAGGGCCTTTTGCAGCGACTCCTGGAAGGTGCGGCCGATGGCCATGACCTCGCCCACCGATTTCATCTGGGTGGTCAGGCGGTCATTGGCGCGCGGGAATTTCTCGAAGGTGAAGCGCGGGATCTTGGTGACCACGTAGTCAATGGAGGGCTCGAAGGAGGCCGGGGTGGCGCCACCCGTGATCTCGTTCTGCAGCTCGTCCAGGGTGTAGCCGACGGCCAGCTTGGCCGCCACCTTGGCAATGGGGAAACCGGTCGCCTTGGAGGCCAGGGCCGAGGAACGGGACACGCGCGGGTTCATCTCGATGATGATCATGCGGCCGTTCTCGGGATTGATTGCGAACTGCACGTTGGAACCACCGGTCTCCACGCCGATCTCGCGCAGCACCGCCAGGGAGGCGTCGCGCATGATCTGGTATTCCTTGTCCGTCAGGGTCTGGGCAGGCGCGACGGTGATGGAGTCACCGGTATGCACACCCATGGGATCGAAGTTCTCGATGGAGCAGATGATGATGCAGTTGTCCTTCTTGTCGCGCACCACTTCCATTTCGTACTCTTTCCAGCCGACGATGGATTCCTCGATCAGGAGTTCGTTGGTAGGCGAGAGGTCCAGCCCGCGCTCACAGATTTCGATGAACTCTTCCTTGTTGTAGGCGATGCCGCCACCGCTACCGCCCATGGTGAAGGACGGGCGGATGATAGTGGGGTAACCGATCTGCGCCTGTACCTGCAGTGCCTCTTCCATGCTGTGGGCCATGGCGGAACGCGGCATGTCCAGGCCGATCTTGCGCATGGCGATGCGGAATTTGTCGCGGTCTTCCGCCTTGTCGATGGCCTCGCGCTTGGCACCGATCATCTCCACGCCGAATTTTTCCAGCACACCCTCGCGGGCCAGGTCCAGGGCACAGTTCAACGCCGTCTGGCCGCCCATGGTGGGCAGCAGCACATCGGGCCGCTCCAGTTCGATGATACGGGCCACCGTCTTCCAG
>DATHUT010000359.1:0-8954 GCA_035462005.1 Gammaproteobacteria bacterium
GATTGACGCTGCTCAGACATGGACCCGGAATGGGCGGGACCCCGATGGGACCCCGCCCTCCGCTACCTCATTGGGACAGACTGTAGATATAGGCGGCTAGCACATGGGCCTTGTCCTCGCCGAGGAAGTCCCGGTGGGCCGGCATCATACCGTTGCGGCCCTGGGTGATGGACTGCCGGATCGCACCTGGTGAACCGCCGTACAGCCAGATGTTGTTGGTGAGGTCGGGCGCGCCCATGGCCTGATTACCCTTGCCGTCCACGCCGTGGCAGGCGATGCACATGGTATCGAAACGCGCCTTGCCGGCTTCCGCGAGCTGCGGGTCCGCCTCGCGCCCATTCAGGGTGAGCACGTAGGCCGTGACCTCCTCCACGCCCTGGTCACCCAGCACCTCGCCCCAGGGGGGCATTACACCTTGGCGGCCATCCAGGATGGAGGTCTTGATGGCCTCCGGGCTCCCGCCCCACAGCCAGTCATCGTTGCGCAGGTTGGGGAAGCCGATCCCGCCGCCGGCATCGGCACCGTGGCAGGTGGCGCAGTAGTTGGTGAACAGGCGCTGCCCCACTTGCAGTGCTTCGCTGTCACGGGCCAGGTCCTCGATGTCACGGCTGGCGTAACCGGCGAAGATGGGTCCGTACAGGTCCTCCGCCCGCTGCACCTCCTGTTCGTACTGGCCGCTGCCGGTCCAGCCCAGCAGGCCGGGGAACTTGCCCAGCCCCGGATAGAGCAGCAGGTAGATCACGCCGAAGATCATGGTGATGTAGAACAGCCACAGCCACCAGCGCGGCAGGGGGTTGTTGTATTCCTGCAGGCTTTCATCCCAGGTATGCCCGGTGACGTCACCGGTGGCGGCTTCGCCGCCACGCTTCTTCATGGTCCAGACGATCAGCCACCAGCAGAAGGCGATGTTGCCCAGGGTGAGGACGATGATCCACCAGCTCCAGAAGTCACTACTGAAGGAAATATCATTACTCATGACGCAGCTCCTTATCCTGCACCGGGTATTCGGGTTCCACGAAGGGCAGATTGGCGGCCTCGTCGAAGGCCGGCTTGCGCTTCCGGCTCCAGGCCCAGAAGCAGATCCCGATGAAGGCGACAAAAATCAGCACGGTAAACAACGAACGCAGAAAGATCAGATCCATGATTCCGTCTCTCCTATTTGAGGGCCGTGCCCATGCGTTGCAGGTAGGCGACGATGGCATCCATCTCCGTCTTGCCCTGTACCGCTGCGCTGGCGTTGGCGATATCGTCATCCGTGTAGGGAACGCCCATAGTGCGCATGGTGCTGAGCTTGCGTGACGTCAGCCGGCCGTCCAGCACGTTTTCCGCCAACCAGGGGTAGCCCGGCATGTTCGACTCGGGCACCACGTCACGGGGGTTGATCAAATGGGTGCGATGCCAGTCGTCGGAGTAGCGGCCGCCGACCCGGGCCAAGTCCGGCCCGGTGCGCTTGGAGCCCCACTGGAAGGGATGGTCATAGACGAACTCGCCGGCCACCGAGTAGTGACCGTAGCGCTCGGTCTCGGCCCGGAAGGGGCGGATCATCTGTGAATGACAGACATAGCAGCCCTCGCGGACATAGACATCGCGGCCTTCCAGCTCGAGGGCCGTATAGGGGCTCAGGCCCTGCACCGGTTCCGTGGTGCTCTTGAGGAAGAACAGCGGCACGATCTGCACCAGGCCGCCGACGCTGATGACCAGCAGGATGAACAGCGCCATCAAGCCGATATTCTTTTCGACGATTTCATGACTCATGTCGTTCTCCTGTCAGGCGGTCTGCGGGATGGGCGCGTCGGCCGCGCGCTGCCCGGAGATGGTCTTGATGACGTTGTAGGCCATGATGAACATGCCGAGCAGGAATACCAGGCCACCCAGGAAGCGCACGAAGTAGAAGGGGTACATGGCCTGCAAGGTCTCCACGAAGCTGTAGGTCAGGGTACCGTCGGCATTGACCGCACGCCACATGAGGCCCTGCATGATACCCGCGATCCACATGGCGACGATGTACAGCACGACACCAATGGTGGACATCCAGAAATGCCACTCGATGAGCTTCAGGCTGTACATCTGTTCCCGCCCGAACAGCTTGGGGACCAGGAAGTAGATGGCGCCGATGGAGATCATGGCCACCCAGCCCAAGGCGCCGGCATGCACATGGCCGATGGTCCAGTCGGTGTAGTGGGACAGGGCATTCACCGTCTTGATGGACATCATCGGGCCTTCGAAGGTCGACATGCCGTAGAAGGACAAGGATACGATCAGGAACTTCAGGATCGGGTCGGTGCGCAGCTTATGCCAGGCGCCGGACAGGGTCATGATGCCGTTGATCATGCCGCCCCAGCTGGGCGCCAACAGGATCAGTGAGAACACCATACCCAGCGACTGGGTCCAGTCGGGCAGGGCCGTGTAGTGCAGGTGGTGCGGGCCGGCCCACATGTAGGTGGAGATCAGCGCCCAGAAATGCACCACCGACAGGCGGTAGGAATAGATCGGCCGATTGGCCTGCTTGGGCACGAAGTAGTACATCATGCCGAGGAAGCCCGCGGTCAGGAAGAAGCCGACGGCGTTATGGCCGTACCACCACTGCACCATGGCATCGATGGCGCCGGGGTAGACCGAGTAGGACTTGGTCAGGCTCACCGGCAGGGCGGCACTGTTGACGATGTGCAGCACGGCCACGGTGAGAATGAAGGCGCCGTAGAACCAGTTGGCCACATACAGGTGCTTCACCTTGCGTTTCAGAATGGTGCCGAAGAACACGATGGCATAGGACACCCAGACCACGGCGATCAGCAGGTCGATGGGCCATTCCAGTTCGGCGTATTCCTTGCTGGATGTGATGCCCAGGGGCAGGGTGATAGCCGCGAGCAGGATGACTACGGTCCAGCCCCAAAAGGTGAAGGCGGCCAGGCCGTCACTGAACAGGCGTGTCTGACAGGTGCGTTGCACCACGTAATAGGAGGTCGCGAACAGGGCCGATCCGCCAAACGCAAAGATGACGGCATTGGTGTGCAGGGGACGCAAGCGGCTGTAGGTCAGCCAGGGAACATCGAAGTTGAGTTGTGGCCAAACCAACTGGGCCGCGATGACGACGCCCACCAGCATGCCGACGATACCCCATACGATCGTCATAATGGCGAACTGGCGCACGACCTTGTAGTTGTAGGTGGTCTGCGTGTTCATACCTGTCCTCGGGTTATGAATACAAAAACAAACGGAATGCGGACGGCAACCCCGGGGATGCCGCCCGTTTTCTGCTGCCTATCAGAATGTAGTACCGATCCCGATCATGACAACCCAGGGGTCGATGGAAACCTTGGCGCTATCGTTGATACCACCGGTGAGCTTGGCATCGGTGTCGATGTCGAGGTACCAGAGCTGGCCACTGACGAACCAGCGGTCGTTGATGTCGATGTCCACGCCGGCTTCCGCCGCCAGCCCCCAGGAATCGTCCAGCTCGAGTTTGGTATCACCCAGGCCGACGGTCTCCTCGCTGAAGAAATTGGTGTAGTTGATGCCGGCCCCGACATAGGGACGTATGCTGGATTTGGGCGCAAAGTGGTACTGCAGCGTCAGGGTAGGCGGCAGATGCTTGGTTTCACCGATTTTGCCCAGGCCGGCGATATCGCCCGCACCCTTGATGTCATGCTTGAAGGGGGTGGCGGCCAGCAGGCCGAAGCCGATATTGTCGGTGTACATATAGCCAAGGGTGATGCCAAGCTGGGTATTGCTGTCCACATCCACGCGGGCATCCGCCGCGATGGTGGTCAGTGGATTGCTGCTGGCGCCGGGGTTCACATGGGCGGCGCCCAGGCGCACGATCCAGTCGCCTTGTTCCAGAGCGAGGGTGCTGCCGCTGCCGAGGGCGATGGCGGTGGCTACCAGGGATCGGGTTACTGCATGCTTCATGGTGTTTTCTCCGTGTCGCGCGGGCAACAGAATGCACAGGGCGCAGTGCCCGCGACTGGTTTCAGGGGTAATTCAGAAGATTCGCAAATACTTTGTTCGCAACGGCACGGACAAACAATGATGTGCGTCAATAAAGCGGGGAGTAGGTGCGCGGGGCACCGGGGTTATTCGTCGGGAGAGATACGATTGGCGCCCGCGAGGACGGAGAGGCGGGCCAGGTCGAGGATGCGCACGTGCTTGCGCTCCGTTTCCAGCAGGCCATCTTCCTGGAAACGGGTGAACAGGCGGCTCACGGTTTCCACCGCCAGCCCCAGGTAATTGCCGATATCGTTGCGGGACATGCTGAGGTGAAATTCCCGGGAGGAAAAACCGCGCTGCTTGAAACGGTTGGACATGCTCATCAGCATGGCGGCCAAGCGTTCATCGGCGGCCTTGCGGCCGAGCAGCATCATCATGTGCTCGTCCTGGAGGATCTCCTTGCTCATCACCCGCAGCAGCTGGCGTTGCAGGCTGGGTACATGGCTGCTGAGTTCCTCCAGCTGGCCATAGGGGATCTCGCATACGCTAGTGGTTTCCAGAGCGCGGGCGGAACAGTTGTGGATGTCGGAGCTGATGGCATCCAGGCCCACCAGTTCGCCGGGCAGATGGAAGCCGGTGATCTGCTCCTGACCATCCTCGGTGGCGGTGAAGCTCTTCACCGATCCGGAGCGAATGGCGTAGATGGCGTGGAAGGGCGCGCCGGCCTGGAACAGGTACTCGCCGCGCGCCAGGGGCCGCTTGCGGTTAATGATATCGTCCAGGCGCTCGATGTCGCCGGTGTCGATGCCTAACGGCAGGCACAGGTTGTGCAGGTTGCAGTTGGCGCAGGCGACCTTGATGGCCGCCATGTCCAGGGGCTTGCCGGGCTGTGTGTTTGCCATGTCGGGCGAAACATCCTGACGGAAGGTAATCCCATTGAACCAGAATCATGGTGTTGAATCAATGAATTGCGTGTCTCGCAGGGCCGGCCTTGCCGTTTCGGCCGGATGGGGCCAAGATCAGGAAAAATCGGCATTTTTTGTCAGAGGCAGTTCTCTGGCGAGGGAAATTCCGCTAGGATTCACCCTCAGCCCCGCTGCGGGCCACCACAGGTAGGAAATCCATGTCAGCACGCACGGCCAGCGTCAGCCGCGATACCCTGGAAACCCAGATCACCGTGACGGTGAACCTGGATGGCACGGGGGTGGCCAAGCAGGAAACCGGCCTGCCCTTCCTGGAGCACATGCTCGACCAGGTGGCGCGTCATGGCCTGGTGGACCTGGATATCCGTGCCCAGGGGGACCTGCACATCGATGCCCACCACACGGTGGAAGACATCGGCATCGCCCTGGGCCAGGCCTTCGCGCAAGCGCTGGGTGACAAACAGGGTATCCGCCGCTATGGCCATGCCTACGTGCCCCTGGACGAGGCCCTGTCCCGGGTGGTGGTGGACTTCTCCGGTCGCCCGGGGCTGGAGTTCGCCGTGGAATTTCCCCGCGCCCGCATCGGCGACTTCGATGTGGATCTGTTTCATGAGTTCTTTCAGGGCTTTGCGAATCATGCCAAGGTGACCCTGCACATCGATTGCCTGCGCGGCAAGAATGCCCACCACGTGGCGGAAACGGTGTTCAAGGCCTTCGGTCGTGCCCTGCGCATGGCCCTGGAGCCGGATCCGCGCATGGCCGGTATCATGCCTTCCACCAAGGGGTGTCTGTAAGGCCGCTCCGCGCGGCCCGAACCGAAATCCTCTGCCACTGATTCAATACCTCTTCCCATGGCTTCCATTGCAATCATCGATTACGGGATGGGCAACCTCCACTCCATCGCCAAGGCCGTCGAGCACGTGGCCGGGGACGCCCGTGTGTGGGTCAGCGCCGACCCCGATACCATTCGCCGTGCCGACCGGGTGATCTTCCCCGGCGTGGGTGCCATACGCGATTGCATGGCCGAGCTGCAACGGCTCGGTCTCGACGATCTGCTGCGCGAAGTGGCGCGGGACAAGCCGCTGCTGGGCGTGTGCCTCGGCATGCAGGCCCTGCTGGACCACAGCGAGGAGAACGGTGGGGCGGATGGCCTGGGCCTGATTCCCGGCCAGGTGCGCCGTTTCCCCGAGGGACTGGCGGATCCAGTCAGCGGCGTTCGTCTCAAAATCCCCCACATGGGCTGGAACCAGGTGCACCAGACGGCGCCCCACCCGCTGTGGAAGGATATTCCCGACGGCAGCCGCTTCTATTTCGTGCACAGCTACTATGCCACCCCCGCCGATCCACTCCACCTGGCGGGACGTACCGAGTATGGCCTGGGATTTGCCGCAGCGGTGGCCCGGGAAAACCTCTTTGCGGTACAGTGTCATCCCGAGAAGAGCCAGCACGCGGGTTTACAATTGCTGGCCAATTTCGTGCGCTGGAACGGGGAAGTGCCGGCGCACCAATGAGTGAGGGACGGTGGAATTCTCCACCGGTTATTCCGTCCCGCTCACTACGCTGATCCGATCGAAAAATGAGGAACTGAGCAATGTTGCTGATCCCGGCCATTGATCTGAAGGATGGCAAGTGCGTGCGCCTGCGCCAGGGGCGTATGGAGGATGAAACCGTTTTTGCCGACGATCCCCTGGAAATGGCGAAAAAATGGGTGGATGCGGGTGCCCGGCGTTTGCACCTGGTGGACTTGAACGGCGCCTTTGCCGGCAAGCCGGTGAACGCCGAAGTGATCCACCGTATCGCCGAGGCCTATCCTGACCTGCCTATCCAGGTGGGAGGCGGCATCCGCGACGAGGACACAGTGCAGGCCTACCTGGATGCCGGCGTACAGTACGTCATCATCGGCACCAAGGCGGTCAGTGCGCCCCACTTCGTCAATGACCTGTGTCTGGAGTTTCCCGGCCATATCATCGTCGGCCTGGACGCGAAGGACGGCAAGGTGGCCATCGACGGCTGGTCCAAGCTTTCCCACCACAGTGTCATCGACATGGCCCAGCGCTTCGAGGAAGACGGCGTGGAGGCCATCGTCTATACCGATATCGGCCGTGACGGCATGATGAAGGGCGTCAACGTGGAAGCCACGGCGGAACTGGCCAATGCCATCAGCATCCCCGTCATTGCTTCCGGCGGGGTCAGCAGCCTGGATGACGTACGGGCCCTGGCGGCGCGCGAGGACGAGGGCATCATGGGCGCCATCATCGGTCGTGCTCTCTATGAAGGCAGCATCGACCTGGCCGAGGCGAACCGCCTTGTGGACGGGGCCTGATGGGGCTGGCCAAGCGCATCATCCCCTGCCTGGACGTGGACGCCGGGCGCGTGGTCAAGGGCGTGAAATTCGTCGAGATCCGCGACGCCGGCGACCCGGTGGAGGTAGCGCGCCGCTATGACGAGGAGGGCGCCGACGAGATCACCTTCCTCGATATCACCGCCAGCTCCGACGACCGCGAGACAATGGTGCACGTGGTGGAGCAGGTCGCCGGTGAGGTGTTCATCCCCCTGACCGTGGGCGGCGGCATCCGCGAGCTGCCCGACATCCGCCGCATGCTCAATGCCGGCGCCGACAAGGTGGCCATCAATACCGCGGCCGTATCCCGTCCCGAATTCGTGCGCGAGGCGGCCGAGCGCTTCGGCTCCCAGTGCATCGTGGTGGCCATCGATGCCAAGCGGGTAAGTGGAGAAGACGAGCCGCCACGCTGGGAGATCTTCACCCATGGGGGCCGCAAGGCCACCGGTCTCGACGCCATCGAATGGGCGCGGCGCATGGTGGCCTACGGGGCCGGCGAGATCCTGCTCACCAGCATGGATCGCGATGGCACCAGGAACGGTTTCGACCTGGAACTGGTGCGCTCCGTCAGCGAAGCGGTGGAGGTGCCGGTGATCGCCTCCGGCGGCGTCGGCAAGCTGGATCACCTGGTGGAAGGTGTGCTGGAGGGCAAGGCCGACGCCGTGCTGGCCGCCAGCATCTTCCATTTCGGCGAATTCAGCATCCACCAGGCCAAGGAACACATGGCCGCCGCCGGCGTCGAGGTGCGACTGTGAGCGAAACCGCCTGGCTGGACGAGGTCCAGTGGACCGAAGACGGCCTGGTGCCGGTCATTGCCCAGGATGCGGCCAGCGGCGAGATCCTGATGTTCGCCTGGATGAACCGTGAGGCCCTGGCGCTGACGGTGCAAGAGGGCCGCGCCGTGTACTGGTCGCGCTCCCGCCAGCGGCTCTGGCCCAAGGGCGAGGAATCGGGCCACGTGCAGTGGGTCAAGGACATTCGCCTCGATTGCGACAAGGATGTAGTCTTGCTGAAGATTGAACAGGTGGGCGGCATCGCCTGCCACACCGGCCGGCGCAGCTGCTTTTTCCACCGTCTCGAGGATGGGGAGTGGCGGGCCGTGGAGCCGGTGCTCAAGGATCCCGCAGAAATCTACCGGGAATAGACCGGCAGCGAAAGAGTCATATATGAGTGATACCCTGCAAAAACTGGCCCGGGTGCTGGAGGAACGCAAACAGGCGGATCCCACCAGCTCCTATGTGGCCGGCCTGTACCATAAGGGCCTGGATGCCATACTGCAGAAAGTGGGCGAAGAGGCCGTCGAGACCATACTGGCCGCCAAGGGCGATTCGCCGCAGCACCTGGTCAGCGAGACGGCCGACCTGTGGTTCCACACCCTGGTGATGCTGGCGGAACGCGGCCTGGGACCGGAGCCGGTGCTGGCGGAGCTGGAGCGGCGCTTCGGCCTGTCGGGGCTGGAGGAAAAGGCGGCGCGGGACAAGTGAAACCTGCTGCCGAGCGCTGGTGTGGCCCCCGGCCTGCAGCGGGTGTCGGCCGCAGGGATGCGGCCGTCAAGCCTACAGGGACGTATTCACGGCGTCCCGCCGCCGGGACCAGGGTCACCGCAGCCCACCACCGGAATCAGGACTCGCCACGCGCCGCCTTCTCCTCCAGCCCCGACAGGCCGAAGCGTCGCTCCAGCTCCGCCAGTACCGGCTCCGGTCCCAGGCCGCGTTCCGCCAGCATCACCAGGGTGTGGAACCACAGGTCGGCCGTCTCGCTGA
>DATHUT010000360.1:0-1738 GCA_035462005.1 Gammaproteobacteria bacterium
CGCGGCCATGAAGGGGCCGATGCTGTAGCAACGGTCCACTGGCTCTTCCACGGCCACTGGCTCGGGTTCCGGTGGTGCCTCTTCCGGCGGTGTTTCTTCCAGGAGCGCATCCTCCCCGGGCACTTCACTCGCTTCCGGCTCAGGTTCCGGCACCGGCGGCAGATCGGTTTCGGCTGGCTTTGGATCCTGTTCCCGTTCCCGTTCCCGTTCCCGTAGCAGTACCAGCGTTTCCACGCCGGGCGGCAGGGACAAGGCGGCGTCCCTGGGCATGGGTTCTGGCGGCGCGGGGTACCAGGCCCAGAAGGCCAGGTTGGCGATGACCAGCAGATAGATCAGGTAGCGCACGGGGTCTCCGCCAGGCGGGCCATCCCCCGCAGCACCAGCTCGGGCTCGATCCGGGCCGGGTAGCGCAACAGCTGGGCGATGCGCTCCCCATCGCCGCCCGTCATGATCACGGCCACGCCCGCGCCCAGCTCCGCCACCACATCGGCGATGGCCCGATCCAGCAGGGCGACGGCGGCGTACAAGGCACCGCCGGTAATGGCATTGTCCGTATCGCGCGCGAACAGGGCCACATCGCTGGTGTTGGCGGGTGAAGGCACATGGATATCGGGGGCGCGCTCGATGAGCGCATGCGCCATCAACGCCAGGCCGGGGATGATCAGGCCACCCAGGTGCCGGCCATCGGCCGCCAGGGCATCGATGGTAATGGCGGTGCCGCAGTCGATGACACAGGCCGGACCGTTCACCAGTTGGCGGGCACCGATGAGGGCGGCCCAGCGGTCGCTGCCGAGTTTCCTGGGTTCATGGTAGGCGTTGCGCACGCCGCAGGCCTCCGCCTCCGACTGGATGAACTCCGGTGCAACCTTCCAGTGCCGTTTGGTCCAGAGGGTGACGGATTTCTTCAGGGTCGGCCCGGCCACATTGCACACCAGCACCCGTTCCGGGGGTTCCCAGCCAGACCAGCTGCCCTTGGCGAGGTCCTTGAAGTCCTTGTCCGCCCGCATCACCGCGCCGGCCTGTTCCAGGCCGTCCGCCCCCAGGAAGGCCCATTTCATGCAGGTATTGCCGATATCCAGCAGCAGGATCATGGCGTGATCCGCAGGCTCACTTCACCGGAGGTGAAGCGGCGTATCCCATCCGGGGTCTCCAGGAGAAAGGCCCCGTCGCGGTCGATGCCCAGGCCCATACCCGAGAGGGCCGCTTCCGAGTGCTGGATCTGCACCGGAACGCCTTAACTCAGGTCAGGGCGCTGCCATTCCTCCTGGAAGGGCTGCATCCCATGGCGCGCGAATTCCGCCAGGGCCGGCAATAGTTGTTCTAGGAGCGCCGCGGCCAGCTGGTTGCGCGCTACCGGGATCCCGTGCGCACGGAGGTCGGTCCAGCGCTGATCGATATGCCGACCCTGCTGCTCGGGCATGGCCACATTGACCCCAATGCCGATGACGGCGGAGCAGGGCCCGGCGCTTTCACCGGAGACTTCGATCAGGACACCGGCCAGTTTGGCCCCCTGCAGGTAGATATCATTGGGCCATTTCAGGCCGGCCCCCTCGACCCCCAGCTGTTGCAGGGCTCGGATCAAGGAAATGCCCACCACCAAGCTGAGGCCAGCCAGGGCCGAAAGGCCGCTTTCGAAGCGCCAGGACAGGGATAGATAGAGATTGGTGCCATAGGGCGAGACCCAGTTACGGCCGCGCCGACCCTTGCCCCGGGTCTGCCGTTCCGCCAGGCAGACGGT
>DATHUT010000361.1:0-3047 GCA_035462005.1 Gammaproteobacteria bacterium
CGCCCTGCCGGAACCGGCACTGCATTACATCGAGCGCCATGGCGGCCAGGTGTGGCTCAATCGCCGGGTCAGTGGACTGCGCTTGTCAGGTACCCAATTGCAGGGCGTAGAGCTGGGTGGCGAATTCCTGCCCACCCGACAGCTGGTATTGGCGGTGAACCCGGTGATGTGCCGACGTCTGCTATCCCCCCATGTGCCTTTTACCAAGCTGGTGCGCGGCCTGGTCCAGCTGGAATACCAGCCCATCACCACCCTGTACCTGCGCTACCCCGAAACGGTCCGCCTGCCCCGGCCCATGCTCGGTCTGCTGGACGGCCCGGGGCAGTGGGTCTTCGACCGCGGACTGGCCGGCCAGCCCGGGCTCATGGCGGTGGTGATCAGTGCCGCCGGTGCCCACATGGCACAGGACAACGATGCCCTCGGCAACGCCGTGGGCCGGCAGCTGGCCGAACTCTTCCCCCACTGGCCCGCCGCGGGGGAACGAATGGTCATCCGGGAAAAGCGCGCCACCTTCGCCAGCCAGGTAGGCGTGGGGGCCCTGCGCCCGGGCTCGGCCACACCGGTGGCGGGTTGTTGGCTGGCGGGGGATTTCACCGCCACCGGCCTGCCGGGCACCCTCGAGGGCGCGGTCCAGAGCGGCCGCAGCTGCGCGCGCGGCATCCTCCGCCAGCACGAGGGAAAATCCGTATAATGGCCCGATTGCTTGCAAGGAACCGACCATGACCGACTGGACTCCCGCCCCCGACCTGCTCAAGGACCGCGTCATCCTGGTGACCGGCGCCGGCGACGGCATCGGCAAGGCCTGTGCCACCGCCTTTGCGGCCCACGGCGCCACCCTGGTCCTGCTGGGTCGTACCACCCGCAAGCTGGAGCTGGTCTACGATGAGATCGAACAGGCGGGTCACCCCCAGCCGGCCATCTATCCCATGAACCTGGAGGGGGCGAACGCCAAGGATTACGAGGACCTGGCCACCACCCTGGAGCAGGAATTCGGCCGGCTCGATGGCCTGCTGCACAATGCCGCCATGCTCGGCACGCTGACACCCATTGTCCACTACGATGTGGAGCTATGGCTCAAGAGTATTCAGGTGAACCTCAATGCCCCGTTCCTGCTCACCCGTGCCTGTCTTGGCCTGCTGACCGCCAGCGACGATGCCTCTGTACTGTTTACTTCGGATCGCGTCGGCCGCCATGGCAAGGCCTACTGGGGCGCCTATGGAGTGGCCAAGGCCGGGATCGAAGGCCTGATGCAGACCCTGGCCGACGAGCTGGAAACCAACACCCGGGTGCGGGTCAACAGCCTCGATCCCGGCGCCGTGCGCACCGCCATGCGTGCCCTGGCGTACCCGGGAGAAGACCCTGGCCTGCTGCCCATGCCGGCGGACATGGTAAAGCCCTACCTTTATCTGATGAGTGCCGAGAGCCGGGGCAAGACGGGGCGGCAATTCATGGCGCAGGGCACGGCAGGACTGCCCTGGTAGCCGGAGATCAGGGAATAGAAAGGCGCGGTATCGCGTCCAAAACCCTTGTAATGGTGAGCCAGTCCTGAAGTTTTCCGCATCGGACCCGATACAGGATATGCATCCAAAGAACCTCTGATAACCCGGACACAGGGAAAGCCACTTGCACCAGCCCGAGGCCAGTATCAGCCCGGCAAGACCCGCCGTCATCTATGGACGGTATATCGCCTTATCCATCCTCGCCGTGCTCGCTTTTGCCCTGTTCCAGCACTTGCTGGTACTGGGCATTCCCTTGCTGGAGATCCGCCCCACCATGCTCGTGGTGCCCATGGTGGTGGGCGGCCTGTTCGGCTACCTGCTGGCCAAGATCCGCATCCTGCGCGACCGCTCCGATGCCCATCTGCGCATCATCCAGGAACACGAACAACAGTTATGCGCGGAGATCGAAACCCGACGCCAGACCGAGGACACCCTGGAGCAAAAGCGCCATGCCCTGGAAATCGCCAACGATGAACTGCGCGCCTTCAGTTATTCCGTATCCCACGACCTGCGCGCCCCGCTGCGCACCATCTCCGGCTTCAGCAGCGCCCTGGCGGACGATTGCGGTGAACAGCTCAATGACATGGGACAGGAGTACCTGAGGCGGATACAGGGTGGTTGCCTGCGCATGGAGCAGATGATCGAGGGCCTGCTGACCCTGTCACGGGTCACCCAGTCGGACATGTCCCTGGGTACCGTGCCCATCAGCGACATCGCCCGGGCGATACTGGATGAGCTGGCCGAACAGGAACCCACACGGCAGGTCGAACCGGAGATCGAGACCGGCCTTGTCGCACGCGGCGACCAGCGCCTGCTGAGTGTGGCGCTGGAAAACCTGTTGCAGAATGCCTGGAAATTCACCGCCGGTCGGGACGATGCCCGCATCCATCTGTACCATGAACAGAAGGATGGTAAAACGATCTTCTGTATCAAGGACAATGGCGCCGGTTTCGACATGCGCTACGCCAGGGACCTGTTCACGCCCTTCACCCGCCTGCACCAGCAGGCGGAATTCCCCGGCTCCGGCATTGGTCTGGCCACGGCACAGCGGGTGATCCTGCGCCATGGGGGTCGCATCTGGGCGGAAGGCAAGGTAAACCAGGGCGCGCGCTTCTGCTTCACCCTTTCCTGAACAATCCGCTGGTTGATTACCCCCAAAACCTTATTAGCGCCAAGTACGCCAAGTGCGCCAAGAAAGACCATATCAAAGATTTTTCATTTTACTTCTTGGCGCTCTTGGCGTACTTGGCGCTCTTGGCGTCCTGAAGGTTTGAATGGGTATTCTTGCGCCTTGGCGGCAACAAGGGTTTTCAGTCCATCAGATCCACATGGACACCCTGCGCCTCCAGGTCAGCGGCCCGACCCTGCAGGTAGCGCTGGAAATTGGGCTGCTCTTTATAAGCACCGGAGGCCACGTACGCGAGTGCGGACTGGACATGGAAGGTGCGCAAATAGGCCTCGGTGCGGAAAGCCTCTTGTCCTTGGGCGTCAAACATCACCAGGGTCGGGGCATACTGCACATCCAGCTTCTGTACCCAGTCGCGCACG
>DATHUT010000362.1:0-5474 GCA_035462005.1 Gammaproteobacteria bacterium
TATCCCCAGGCCATCACCGGCCCAGGTGGCATCGGGATGCCGATGGCGCTGATGAGCAGGCCCAGCAAAACGCCCAACACCAGGCCTACCAATGCCCCGAGCAGACCCAGGATGCAGCCTTCCGCCAGGAAAATGCCGAGGATGTCCCGACGGCGGTTGCCCAGGGCCATAAGGGTACCGATCTCGCCGACCCGCTCCATCACCGCCATGGTCATGGTATTGGAAATCGCCAACACGATGATGACAGCGATGATGAGATAGATCACCCCTACCTGTTTGGAAAAGAGTTCCACGCTCTTATTGTAGAAATCGGACATGTCCTGCCAGGGCACGACCTGGTAGCGGTCATCAGGCAGGGTGTCGCGCAGTTGTTGTACAGCGGCCTCGGTCTGGTCGATGCGGTCGAGCAGTACCAGGCGCAGGTGCTCACCGTCTGTGCGCATGAGCTGTCGGGCAAGGGGCAGGGGAATGCGCAGGGCGACGTCATCATAGGCCTTGAAGATGGACTCGAAAATGCCAACCACGCGCGCCTCCACCGCACTGATGCCACCCGTTTCCGTGTTGGCGATCAGCACCAGGCTGCTGCCGATGCCGGCCTGCAGGTTCTCGGCGAGTCCACTGCCGACGATCACCGTGTTGGCCTCTCCAGGCACCAGGTTGCGTCCCTGCGGAAAACGCAGTGCCGCCGAGAGGATCGATTCGGCTTCCGGGTCTACGCCCTCGCCGATGAAGGACAGGGTGATGTCCCCGGAGCTGGCCAGGCCGGAGATCAACAGCCGCGGGGCATCGACCCGGTAGCCGGGCAGGGCCTCGAGATCGTCGAGATCCGTGCTGGCCTGGCCGGGCAGCAGGTAGCCGTGGGGATCCGAACGGCCCAGTTCGAGAAAACCCGGTTTCATGACCTGCAAGTGCCCCAGCTGGGATTCGATGGAATGGTCACGGCCGAATTCCAGGTTCCAGTCGATGAAGCCGGCGGCCAATATCATCGAGATCACGCCGAACACCACTGCCGTCAGGGCCGCACTGGTGCGGCCCACCTGACGCAGGACGTTTTTGGCGCCTGTCTGGACCAGGATCAGTGGCGACATGGCAACTGTTGCCCTGAAAGGGAGGAGGGGGGGAGGAGGATTGCCGGGCCTGTCATGGGTTCGTCCCTGTGTGCCGCCGATGCCCCAGGCTCCTTGGCCGGGGCTGTCCGTACCATAGTCTATCGCTGTAGCCGGCTGAAGCCCCGAAACTTTAGTCGGGATTCCCGGCAAGGGGTTATTCCGGTTTGTCCGGGTTCGCGCTACCATGGCGAAGGGGAAGTAAAATGATTCAAATCCAAATCAGCTTGGCCCCTTGGCCGCTGAAGATTACCTGACCTTGACCGCTACAATGTGGACTACATACCACATTGTAGGTACAGCTATTTGAATCTATTCATAATTTTTGGTGGATCGCGTAGGGCGAGGCTGGATGGAGGGTCGGGCCTGGTCGCCAGGTACCGGTTCCTCCCTGGTGGACGTTCATTTCTGACTGGACCCGGGCAGGGGAATGTGCTGCTATTATAAGCAGTTACCAAGAACACTACATGCATAGTCCAATTCATGATCCAGGAGGGGGTATTCCCGTGAACCGCACTCGCACCTTGTTGACCGTCGTTTCCGTGATTTTTCTGCTACAACTGTTGGCCGGCTGCGCCAGCCGCTATCCCGTCGCCACTGACCAGGCTCGCGCGGTGGATACCACGCCCACCTATATCATCGGATCGGGCGATTCACTGAACATCTTCGTGTGGCGCAATCCCGAACTGTCTTCCACCACCACGGTACGTCCCGATGGCCGCATTACCACGCCGCTCATCGAGGATGTGCAGGCCAGTGGCAAGACCCCGACGGAACTGGCCCGGTTCATGGAAAAGGAGCTGGCCACCTATATCAAGAATCCTGTAGTCACAGTCATGGTGGGTGGCTTCAAGGGACCCTTCAACCAGCAGATCCGCGTCGTGGGCCAAGCGACCGAGCCCCAGGCGTTGCCCTTCCAGGATGGCATGACGGCACTGGATGTCATGATCGCGGTGGGTGGCATCACCCAGTATGCCGCCGGTAACCGAGCCACCATCGTGCGCAACCTGGATGGCAAGCCCCAGCAGTTCCGCGTGCGCTTGAACGACCTGCTCAATGCCGGCGACATATCTGCTAATGTCGATATGCTTCCGGGCGATATCCTGATTATCCCGGAAGCCTGGTTCTAGGCAGACCCGGTCTCAGTTCATGGAGTTGAAGGGGCGAAATGCACGAATTACTTGAAGAACTGTTGCGCTATGGCAGGGGAATCTGGCGCTTCCGCTGGGTGGCACTGGCCGTCATGTGGTTGGTATGCCTGGTGGGCTGGACCCTGGTCATGCGCATGCCAGACCAGTACGAGGCCGCTGCCCGGATCCATATCGACACTCAGTCCGTGTTGCGCCCGCTGCTGCGTGGCATCGCCATTTCGTCTGATTCTGAACGCAGTATCGAGCTGATGACCCGCACCCTGCTCAGTCGGCCCAATCTCGAGAAGCTGACGCGCATGACAGACATGGACATCATGGCGACCACGCCGAATCAGAAGGAATCGTTGCTGGATAATCTCGGTCGCAGTGTGCGCATCACCAAGGTTGAGCGTAACGAAGATCTCTATACCATCGCCTACAGCAGCCAGGATCGGGAACTGGCGCGGCGCGTGGTGCAGTCAATCATCACCATCTGGGTGGAAAGCACCCTGGGCGAAAGCCGCAGCGAAAGCCAGATGGCGCAGCGCTTCATCGAGGAACAGATCCGTGAGTACGAGCAGCGCCTGAACCTGGCCGAACAGCGGCTGGCGGATTTCAAACGACAGAACGTTGGCATGATGCCGGGATCGGGCTCGGACTATTATGCCCGCCTGCAGGCCGCAACGGCGGATTTGGCACAGGCCCAGTTGGCCATGCAGGAAATGCAGAACCGGCGCAATTCGCTGCAAAACCAGATCACTGATTTCCAGGACCAGGAAGATACTTCCATGAGCCTGTTCTCTGGTGCTTCCGGTGGTGCGCCTACGGCGGTCGATGCCCGCCTGCAAAGTCTCCAGTCCCAGCTTGACGAGCTGCTGTTGCGTTTTACGGAGAATCACCCGGATGTGATCGAGATGCGGCGTCTCGTCGCTTCTCTGGAAAGACAGCGTCGTGAGGAACAGCGTAAACAGGCTGAGATCGCGCCGCTATCCACCTCCAATCCAATGCTTCAGCAGATGCAGATGCAACTGTCCGAGACCGATGCCCAGATCGCCTCCATGAATGTGCGCGTCGAGGAATTCCAACGTCGTGTTGATCATCTCAAGAATATGGTCGATACGGTGCCCCAGGTCGAGGCCGAGTTGAAGCGCCTGAATCGTGACTACGAGGTCAACAAGCTCAACCATGAGGAACTGTTGTTGCGGCGTGAATCTGCCAGTATGTCCGAACAAGCTGATGTGCGCGGGGATGATGTCAAGTTCAAGGTCATCGATCCACCACGCGTGCCGCTGGCTCCCTCGGGTCCCGACCGGCTGCTGTTCATGAGTCTGGTGCTTTTGGGTTCACTGGTGGCAGGTGGGGGCGCGGCATTGATGCTGTCGCTCGTGCGGCCCACTTTCGATGATACCAAGGCCATGAAAGACATTACCGGCATACCGGTGCTGGGAGTGGTTTCGATGGTGCGCACCGAGGAATACATGGATAGCCGTCGTCTTGCGATCACTGCCTTCACTGTTGCCTGGTTGACCTTGCTGGTGGCATACGGGGGCGTGGCCGCAATCGAGATCATGGACCTGGACTTGATTGCGAAAGTCACCACCAGAATGGGGTTGGGCTAGATGAGTACCATCGAAAAGGCAATGGAAAAATTCGGTGATGCCGCGGCGCGGCGGGAACCGACGAGCGATATTCCAAGTGTGGATGAAGTCACCACGGCTGACGCTGGTCCGGTAGATCATGCGTCAGCGTCCGAACCGTCAGCGACAAGCAATCCTGTCGGCGATATCGAGCTCGGGACCTCGCGACGGGTGGATTTTGATTGGAAGCACCTCACCGCCATGGGTGTTATCAATCCCCATGGGGAGCACAACACTCACATCTCCGAGCAGATGCGCAACATCAAGCGCCCTCTGCTGATGCATGTGGATGGTCTCGCCGCGTCCCCCGTTACCCATCCGAATCTCATTATGGTGACCAGCTCCCTGTCCGGGGAAGGTAAGACCTTTACCTCCATCAACCTGGCCATGAGCATGGCGATGGAAATGGAGAAGAGCGTTCTACTGATCGATGCCGATGTGGCCAAACCGGAAGTCAGCACCCGTCTTGGTGTTCAGGCCAAGGCCGGGTTCACGGAAGTCCTTTCCGGCAAGGCGCGACTGAAGGATGTGCTCATCAAGACCGACGTCCCGAACCTGATTCTCCTGCCGGCCGGTCACCGGCATGTGAAGGCGACGGAAATGCTGGCCAGCTCAGCCATGCGGGATTTCGCCGAGGAACTGGCCACACGCTATTCTGATCGCATCATTATTTTCGATTCTCCTCCCCTGTTGATGACCACGGAGGCGCGGGTATTGGCCTCACTCATGGGGCAGATCGTGGTGGTGGTGGAGGAGTCACGCACTCCCCAACCGGTGGTGAAGGAAGCTCTTGGCATGTTGAGCTCCTGCGAGGTGGTGGGCTTGGTGCTGAACAAGAGCAAGCGCCCCGGAGGCGCGGATTATTATGGAGGATACGGTTACGGATATGGATATGGATACGGGCCAAAATAGTACCACCGTACCCCGCACGCGGCCGTCACAGTTACTTGCAAGGGTGGCAGGCGCCTGCAACGGCCTGTTGCTGATGGGGCTCGCCAGCAGTTCCGTGATGGCGCAGGGCTGGGGTTTCCGGCCGCATGTCAGCCTCACCGGCGTCTATACCGATAACGTGAACCTCAGTCCTTCGGGCCAGGAGGACAGCGATCTCATCCTGGTGGGTACGCCGGGATTCAGCCTGTTGCGCGAGACTTCCCGCCTCAAACTCGAGGCCGTTTATGACTTGCAGATGCTGGCGTTCGTCGATGACAGTTCCGCCAATCGCGTCAATCACGAACTCGACGGGAACATGAACGCGGAGTTGCAACCGGATTTCCTGTTCCTGGACGCCACTGCCCGCATGACCGAGGTGAACGTGGATTCACGCGCCCCGCGTGCCGTGGACAACATCACGGGTAGTGTGAACCGCACGGATGTACAGGCCTACAGTATCAGTCCCTACATTCACCACGACATGGCCGGTTACGCCACCGCCCTGCTGCGCTATGGATTCGAGTGGGTGGATACGGATGGCGCCGTGGGTAGGTCGGAATCCAATTTCGTCGACGCCGGTTTCAACAGTGGCCGTCGTTTCGGTTTCCTGTCCTGGGATTTGAATTATTTCAAGCGCCAGGACGATCGTACGGGTACCTACGACATCGACC
>DATHUT010000363.1:0-3171 GCA_035462005.1 Gammaproteobacteria bacterium
GCGGTCGGCGCCCGGCGGCCACCAGGAGTTCGTCGCCCTGCAGGGACAGGCCGTCGGCGCCCAGCAACTGCTTGCCGCCGGCATCGACGCGCATTCGTTCCACCCGGGCGCCGGTGTGGATGCGCATGCCCTCCCGTTCCAATCTCGCGCGCAGCAGACCCGCCAGTTCCGCATCCTCGCGCGGCAACAGGCGGTCTGCGCGTTGCACCAGGCTTACCTCGCTGCCAAGGCGGGCAAAGGCCTGGCCCAGCTCCACGCCGATGGGGCCGCCCCCGAGCACCAGCAGGCGCGCGGGCAGCGCCGGCAGGGAGAAGGCGTCGAGGTGGGTGATGCAGTTGTTCGACGTGAGGCCATCGATGGGCGGCAGTGCGGACTGGCTGCCGGTGGCGATTACGAAACGGCGCGCGCGCAGCACCCGCTCCCCGACCCGCACCTCGTGGGGCGAGATGAATTCCCCGGGCTGGCCCAGCAATACCTCACAACCGTAGTCGCGAAACCGCTGCGGGTCGTCGTGGCGCTGGATATGTTTCACCACCGAGGCGACATGGGCGTTGATCCGACCCATGTCGATGCGCGGTGCCTGCGACTCCAGGCCAAACTCCGCACCGCGACGCATCAGGCTGGCCACCTTGGCGCTGTGCAGCAGGGTCTTGCTGGGCACGCAGCCATAATGCAGGCAGTCGCCGCCGAGCTGCTCCGACTGTTCGACCAGGGTGACGCGCAGGCCGAGCTGCGCCGCGACGCTGGCCACCACCAGACCACCGGGGCCGCCGCCGAGGACGACCAGGTCCCGTGCTTTCATCGATTGCTTTCCAGTGCCCGTTTGCGCATGAGTACATCATAGGCACCTTTCAGGCGCAGCAGTTCACCGTCCAGGGCCGGATGACCGTGCCACCACTGGACTGGTGGCCCACCCCCAGGCGCAGCCGTGCCTGGTATGCGCCCAGGCGTTCACGGATCGCCAGCATGTCCTGCAGTTCCTCGGTCGTGAAGTCGGCGCGCGCCTGCTCCAGGAGATCATCCGCTTCCCGCAGCTTCAGACGGCCGACGGCGATCATGATTCGGTTTCTCCTTCCGGGGTGAATCGGGTATAGGGCGGTCGCAGCCGGTATACCACCCACGCGGTCAACAACACGAAGGGCAGTACGCCGAGATTGAGCAGGGCCCAGCCCAGCTGGTGCAGCAGGGTACCCGCAAGAAAGGCGCCCAGGGTCACCAGGGAAAAGATGGCCAGGTCGTTGACACCCTGCACCAGGCCCCGCTCCGATGGGGTATGCAGCTGGGTCAGCAGATGGCTGCCGCCCACGAACAGGAAGTTCCAACCGATCCCGAGTGGCACCAGCGCCAGCCAGAAGTGCGGCAGGCTGGTGCCGCTGGCGGCGGTCAGTGCCGACAGCAGGAGGAAGGCCGTGCCCGTGAGCAGGATGTTGTGTACGCCGAAACGGGCAATGAGCTGCCCGGTGACGAAGGAGGGCGCGAACATGCCGAGGACATGCCACTGCATGATGAAGGCGATCTCCGCCATGCCATGGCCAGCCTGGCGCATGGCCAGGGGCGTGGCCGTCATCAGCAGGATCATGATGGTGTAGCCGACCGCGGCGCTGAGCAACGCCACCCCGAAGGCCGGTTGGGTCGCGATCACCCGCAGGGGACGCTCCGGGGCGTGGCCGCCGGGCTCGCGAATGGCGGGCACGCGCAGCAGGACAAGCAGCAGTCCGGCGAGCAACGCCAGGCCGGTGACCACCGCATAGGGGCCTGCGTCCGGGATGGCGGGCAACAGATCGAGCGCGTAGCGGGCGTTCCAGGGCCCGAGAAAGGCCGCTACCACTCCGCCCGCCAGCACCAGGGAGATGGCGCGGCTGCGCCAGCGGGGGCTGGCCACGTCCGCCGCCGCGAAGCGGTAGTACATGGCGAAGCTCTGGTAGAGACCCAGCAGCAGGCTGGCCGCACAGAACAGCCAGAAGGAAGCGGTGCCGATGGCCAGCACGCTGAGTGCGCCGCCGGCCACGCCGAAGCCGGTCCCGGTCAGGAAGCCCGTGCGCCGCCCGAATCGTTTCATGAACAGCGAGGCGGGCAGGGTGCCGACCAGGCCGCCGAGACTCATCATGGCCACCGGCAGGGTCGCCAGCGCGGGATCGGGCGTGAGCTGCTGTCCGACCAGGCCGCTCAGGGTCATCACCGTGATGGCGGTGATGAGGAACAGCGCCTGACTGGTGGCGAGGATGGCCACGTTGCGTCGTTCACCCTGGAAGGCATGCGACGTGTTCATGAAGGGCTCTCCCGGATCAGATAACCTGGCTGACCAGGATATAACTGGCCACCAGCATCAGGAACACCGCGAAGCCCCGCTTGAGCACATCACCGGAGAGTCGCTGCGCATAGTGGGTGCCCACCAGGCTGCCGGCGATGGCCACCGCCGTGAATATTCCCATCAATCGGTAGTCGATGGCCACCGCGCCGGCATAGCCGGCGAAGCCGGCGTAGGACTTGATGGCAACGATGGCCAGAGAAGTTCCGATGGCCTGCCTCATGGACAAGCCCGACAGCAATACCAGCGCGGGCACGATCAGGAAGCCGCCGCCCACACCCACCAGCCCGGTGAGGGCGCCGACGAGGATGCCGTGCATGGCCACATGGGTGAGGCAATGGCCGGAATCGCAGGCACTGAGTTCACCCACCGCGACGGCGCCCACGGACCTGTGTTGCGGCTTGGGCTTGAGCATCTTCCAGGCCGCTGCGTACATCACCAGGGCGAACAGGGTGAGCTGGATTACCACCGGGGTGATAACGCCCAGGCGGGCGCCGGCATAGGTGCCCGCGATGCCGAACAGGCCGAATACCAGGGTCACCCTGGCGTTCACGTTCCCGTTCCGCCAATGTTGCAGGGCGGTGATGGTCGCGGTGATGGCGACGATGCCCAGGCTCATGGCGATGGCCGACTTGGGCTCGACCTGGAGCAGGTAGAGCAGGGCGGGGGTGGTGATGATGGAACCGCCACTGCCGAAGATGCCGAGCATGAGGCCGGTGGCGAGGCCGGCGAGGATGGCTGCAAGGGTCATGGGTGGCTCCTGGGTGTTCTAGTAATCAATGAAACAATTGAATACTAGAGAGCCACCCATGTCAACCCGGCCCTGGCCTACGCCAGGACAGGCTCCGGCCGGCATCCATGTG
>DATHUT010000364.1:0-3016 GCA_035462005.1 Gammaproteobacteria bacterium
ATAGATCCGTCCCCTTCGGGGACGGCGTTGCGCCTCGCAAGATAATAGCCCACCTCCCCCGCTGTCTTGCTGCGATGCATCTGCCAGCCTTCCGGCAGCACGGGCTCGCCCAGTTCGCGTTCCGCTTCGAGGTAGATCCAGGCGCGAGGGGTAAGCCAGTCGTGGGTGGCGAGGCGTTCGCAGCAGGGTTGCAACAGACCCTGATGAAAGGGGGGGTCGAGGAAGACGATATCGTAAGGTTCGGCGGGACCGCCAAGGTATTGCAGGGCATCAGCCTGCAATACCTCCACACCACTGGCGCGCAGGGTGGCGCAGTGTTCGCGCAGCAGGCGCACCACGGCAGGGGCGGTATCCAGCATCACCACCTCGCTTGCGCCACGCGAGGCGGCTTCCAGGCCGAGGGCGCCACTGCCGGCGAACAGATCCAGGCAGCGGGCGCCGGGCAGGTATGGCGCCAGCCAGTTGAACAGGGTTTCGCGAATGCGGTCACCGGTGGGACGAAGTCCGGGCAGGTCGGCGAAGGCGAGTTTGCGGCCACGCCATTCCCCGCCGATGATGCGCAGCTGGTTGCGTGGGCCGCGCGCCATGACCTCAGCCCGCGCCGCCCACCACCACCGTGACCATGCGTTCGGGATCGACGCGGCGTTGAAAGGCTTCCCGAATCTGTTCGACGGTGACGGCCTCGACGCGCTCATTGAAGCGATCGAGGTAATCCAGCGGCAGGCCGTAGAAGCCGATCATGGCAATGTATTCGACGATCTTGCGGTTGCTGTCGATGCGCAGCGGAAAGCCGCCGGTAATGTTGCGCTTGGCGGCAATCAACTCGGCTTGCGTGGGGCCTTCTTCACGGAATTTCACCAGGGTGTCACGCAGCACCTGCAGGGCCTCGTCCACCTGTTCGTTGCGGGTCTGCAGGCCGAGCTGGAAGGGGCCCCGCCTGGCCATGGGCAGGAAGTAGCTGTAGGCACTGTAGGACAGGCCGCGTTTTTCCCGCACCTCTTCGCTGATGCGCGACACCAGGCCGGAGCCACCGAGCACATGGTTGCCCACGTAGAGAGTGAAGTAGTCGGGATCGGTGCGGCTCGTGCCGGGCGCGCCCATCAACACGTGGCTCTGGCTGGCGCTCACACGGACACGCTCGGTGATTGGGGCCTCCAGGTCCGCCACTTCCGGGAGGGCTTGCGCCGGCTCGCCCGGTGCCAGACCGGCGGTGAGC
Organism: Gammaproteobacteria bacterium; assembly: GCA_035462005.1. Taxonomy (GTDB): domain Bacteria; phylum Pseudomonadota; class Gammaproteobacteria; order DSM-19610; family DSM-19610; genus JAIVHA01. The sequence continues at coordinate 1,217 of DATHUT010000364.1, forward strand.
TGGTCGACCAGGCGCTCGGCCCGGTCCCGGTCCACATCCCCCACCAACGCGATCACGGTGTTGCGTGCCACATAGTAACGTTCGTAGAAGGCACGCAGGTCCGCCGCGCGCAGGCTGCGCACGCTCTCGGCCGTCCCGTCCTTGGGCGAAGCATAGGGGTGATCGCCATACAGGGCACTGAAGAAGACACGCTCGGCCACATCACCGGGACGCTGTTCCTTGTACTGCAGGCCGACCAGCATGCGCTGGCGTTCACGCTCCACATCCCCCTGCGCGAATCGCGGCTGGGTGAGCACCTGGCCAAACAGATCCAGGGCTGGATCGAGCAGGGCAGGGTCGGTCAGGCTGCGCAGGGTAAGCCAGGCCATGTCGCGCTCGGCGCCGCTGCCCATCTGGGCACCCTGACTTTCCAGGCCTTCGGCGATGGCGTCGGCGTCGCGTTCGCCGGCACCCTGGTCGAGCAGGGCATTGGTGAGCAGGGCAACGCCCGGCTGTTCGCCATCGCGGGCGCTACCGGCATCGAACACCACCCGCACGTCCACCATGGGCAACTCGGGGGCGTGCACATAATAGACGCGCACGCCGTTGGCGGTGGTCCAGTGCTCGATGGAGGTACTCACCTCGGTGGTATGCGCGGCCAGGGTGGACCAGTCACGGGATTGCGAAGGCGTGGCGCAGGCGGTGAGGAGCAAGACCAGGGCGAGGAACAGCCAGGTCAGGCGATTTCCATTAATGTCCATGACCACCTCCCATCGGCATGGCGGGCCGCGCGCTCGGGTCCATGGGCTGCGGGTCCAGCACACCCACGGTGAGGCCGTCATCATGCAGATATTTACGGGCCACGGCCTGTACCTGTTCGGCGGTGACGGCGCGGACGCGTGGCACGTAGTCGTCCAGCACGCGCCAGTCGAGGCCAACGGTCTCCAATGTACCGATCTTCATGGCCTGGTAGAAGGCCGAATCCTGTTCATAGACATTGGCGGCCACCACCTGGGCCTTGACGCGTTCCAGTTCCCCGGCACTCACCGGCTGCTCGCGCAGCAGGCGGATCTGTTCGCGCAGGGCCTGCTCCAGGGTCGCGATGTCCTGGCCGGGCGAAGGCGTGCCGCTCAGGGTGAGCAGGCTTTGTTGCCGGCCATAGAGGCTGTAGCCGGCGCCGGCCTCGGCGGCGATCTGGGTGCCCCGCACCAGCGCGCGGGACAGGCGCGCGCTGTTGCCGCCGTCCAGCACCCCGGCCAGCACCTCCAGGGCATAGGCCTCCCAGTCCTCCCCGGCGGTGAGCAGCACCGGTACCTTGTAGCCCATCATCAGGAAGGGCAGCTCGGCGGGGGCCTTCACCTCGATGCGGCGCGTGCCGCGCTGCGGGATCTCGGGGCGTGGCTTGGGCGGCGTCAGGTCGGGGCTGGGCTCCAGGGGACCGAAATACTGCTGCGCCAGGGCATGGACCTCTTCGGGCTGCACATCACCCACCACCACCAGGGTGGCGTTGTTGGGCGCGTACCATTTCTGGTACCAGACCTGCAGGTCTTCCAGGCGCAGGTTTTCCAGGTCGTTCATCCAGCCGATGACGGGGATGCGGTAGGGGCTGTTCAGGAAGGCCGCGGCATTGAACTGCTCGTAGGTCAATGCCTGGGGGTTGTCCTCGGTGCGCAGGCGCCGCTCCTCCATCACCACGCGGGTCTCCTTCGCTACTTCCTCCGGCTGCAGCAGCAGGTTGCGCATGCGGTCGGCCTCCAGTTCGAAACTCACCGGCAGGCGGCTGCGCTCCATGCTCTGGAAATAGGCGGTGTAGTCGCGGCT
>DATHUT010000365.1:0-3725 GCA_035462005.1 Gammaproteobacteria bacterium
GACCTGCAGCTCGGCAGTGCCGGGTTTGGTGCCAAGTGGAATACCCACCAGGGCCTGCCACTCGCCATCGCGTTCCATGACCAGCAGCGGCTTGCCCTGGAAACGGGCCTCGGGCCGCTCGCCGCCGGCGGCCAGAGGCACCAGGGCAACGCCGCCGGGCACGGCGGCCAGTCGTGGCAGTTCCAGGGCGCCGGCGGGGGCCAGGATCAGGCAGAGGAGCAGGGTGATCAGGATGCGCTGCATGGGAAAAACCTTTCATGAACCGCCAAGGCGCCAGGAAGAAACGATGGTAACCGCCAGAACGCCAAGGACGCCATGACTATCGCGATGTAAATCGTAGCCTGGATGAATATGTCCAGCACCGCAATCCTCAATCCCGGAAGACCTGGCAGCCCGCAGTGGATTCCCTCATCCCTGTATCGGCCATAACTGCGAATAAAACAGGACTTCCATATTGTATCCAATACGTTACTTGGCGCCATGCGGTTCGACGGATTTTTCGTGTCGCAGCTGGAAAAAAGTGCGCCGCCGGAGATCCGGCGGCGCTTGATTGCACCCATATCCAAACGGAGCGGTGCTGTTTGCCGCCCGTGAGCGGCAGCTGCGTTCGCTTCCGAGACAGCTAGCGCTGTCCCTTGCGCCATGGGCCTTCGATCACCAGCGTCAGGCCGGGGTTCTGGATGTTGACGAACATGAAGCGGCCATTGTGCGAGAAGCAACCGCCCGCGAACTCCGAGCCGTTGAAGACGTTCTCGGCGACCTTGAACAGTTCACCCTGCGCATTCACGCCGACGATGTTGTTGCTGCCAGGGCCATCCTCGAACATATAGAGACGGCCGTCGGGGCCTACGGTCATATTGTCGGGCGCTTCCAGCACGCCGGCGTCGGTCGACTCCACCACGAGCGCCGCGGTCTCGGCTGCCGGATCGTAGGCCCAGACCTGGCCCTTGCCGATTTCGCCGCCGTTGGAACAAACAAAATACACGAGGCCGTTGCCGTACCAGATGCCTTCACCACGCGAGAACTTCGCTGCACCCTTGGATTGCCCCTCGTAGCGCACGCTATCGGTATCCGGGTCGACATTGTCGATATCCACCCATTCGCAGGCGAGCGGCTGGTGAAGCATGCCCAGGAAGCCAGTCTTGGTGTCGGCGTACGGGAAATCCTTGAGCTTCAGTGCCTGGAGCTTGCCGCCCGTCAGCAGCTGGCCCGGCACATCGGGAATGTAGCGGTAGAAGCAACTGTCGCCACGGTCCTCTGTCTCGTACACGATGCCGGTGCGCGGGTCGGTGGCGGTCGCCTCATGGTTGAAGCGTCCCATGGCCACGATCGGCTCGGCTAGTACCGGGCCAGTCGCATCGGCAGGCACTTCAAATACATAACCGTGGCGCTGGGTGTAGTTGTTATTGGCAGTGGGAAGATCGACGTTTTCCTCGCAGGTCAGCCAGGTGCCCCAGGGCGTCAGGCCGCCGGCGCAGTTGTTGTTGGTGCCGCCGATGGAGGCGAAATGGCTTACCAAGTGGCCCTTTTCATCGAGGACCAGGGTGGTGGTGCCGCCGTTGCACCAGGTGTCGTACTTCAGGTGGTCGGGAACCGCTACGCCGGCGTTGTCACCGAATTTGACCTCGCGGTTGCGTAGCTCGTGGTTGCGCACCAGGATGGTGTTGCCCTGTGGGCCCTTGAACGCAGCCATGCCATCGTGGTCGCCCGGCACACGGGTGCCGTCGCTCATGGTCTGGCCGGTCCAGGAAATGACCCGGTAATGGAAGCCTTCCGGCAGCGCCATCAGCGGCGTGCCACGAAGATCGAACGCGACGGAACCGTCGAGCGCGTAGGAAATCAGATCGTGCGAGTTCAGTGGCAGGGCCGGTGAGAGTGGGCCAAAACCGGGGCCGAATACCGGGGCACCAAGTGCGGCGCGGTGGTAGAACGTGGCGAGCGGGGCCAGCATGGCGCCGGCGCCCATGAGTTTCATAAAGTCACGACGGGATGTGGACATTGGTTTTCTCCGTGAGATTCGAGCGTCAACGATCGTATGGGGTGATGTCCGCGTATGCGGCGGTCGTACGGTTGCGAATCTAGCGTCGTTCCATGACGCAACGGTGACGAATACGTTTCGAAGTCGTGACTGAGTGCCGGATAATCATCAGGCGGTGAGAGGCAGATCCTGGACTGGCTGGGGTGTGTGGCGCACACCAGGCACAGGGGGCGCTACGGCAGTCTCAGGCTGGTGCGTGCCGGGATGGACAGCCAGGACATCAGGGTTTTGGCAGTAACTTATCGACAGTGCTGATGATTCCGCCACGGGCCAGGCGGGTTTCAATGCGGTCGCCGGCGCGCAGTTCGGCGGCGGACTTTATTACCCGCCCATCCCCGGCCCGGCGAGTGATGCTGTAACCGCGCTCCAGGGTGGCCAACGGGCTGACGGTATCCAGGGCGTGGGCCAGAGTCCGCAGGTCCTGGCGCTGCCGCTCCAAGCGGTGTGCCATGGTGCTGCGCAGGCGCCGCTCCAGTTCCCGGTGGCGGATTGCCAGGGCCTCCAGGAGCCGTCCCGGGGCCTGGCCCTGCAGCCGCCGCCGCAGCTGAGTCAGGGCGCTGCGGCCCGTGGCCAGGCGCCGGTCCAGGCCGCGCCGCAGGCGCTGGTCCAGTTCGTCCAGGCGCTGGGCGCGCTGGCGCAGGCGCTGGCCGGGGTGCTGGGCCTGCAGCCGCCGGGCCAGGCCGTCCAGGGCCTGGCGCGCCTGGCGCTGGCGCTGGTGTAGCAGGGCGAGCAGGCGGCCATCCAGGCGCAGCAGCTGCTGCAGCCAGGCCTGGCCGTCGGGGCTGACCGCTTCCGCCGCCGCCGAAGGGGTGGGGGCGCGCAGGTCGGCGGCGAAATCGGCGATGGTGACGTCCACCTCGTGGCCCACCCCGCTCACCACCGGGATGGGACTATCGTACAGGGCTCGTGCCACCGCCTCCTCGTTGAAGGCCCACAGGTCCTCCAGGGAACCGCCGCCGCGGGCCAGGATCAGCACGTCGCACTCGCCCCGCACGCCGGCGCGGCGCAGGGCGGCCGCGATGCGCGCCCCGGCCCCCTCGCCCTGCACCGGTACCGGGTAGATCACCACCGGGATGGCGGGAAAACGCCGCGCCAACACGCTGAGGATGTCGCGGATGGCGGCCCCGCTGGGGGAGGTGATGACCCCAATACGGCGCGGCAGGATGGGCAGGGGGCGCTTGCGGGCCGGGTCGAACAGACCTTCCTTGGCCAGGCGCTGCTTGAGTTCCTCGAAGGCGCGCTGCAGGGCGCCGTCGCCGGCTTCCTCCATATGCTCAACGATCAGCTGGTAATCGCCGCGGGCCTCGTAGAGGCTGATGCGCGCCCGCACCAGTACCTGGGTACCGTCTGCCGGCCTGAAACGCAGCAGCTGGTTGCGGTTACGGAACATGGCCGCACGCACCTGGGCCTGGCTGTCCTTGAGGCTGAAGTACCAGTGACCGGAGGCAGGGCGGGACAGGTTGGAGATCTCGCCTTCCACCCACAACAGGGGGAAATTGCCCTCCAGCACGGCACGCGCCTCGCGGTTGAGGCGGGAAACGCTGAAGATATCCCGTTCCGGGCGGTTGTCGGGGGGGCTGGCCATGGCGGCAGGATAGCGGATTCCGGCGCGGCGGGAAAACGCCTTATTTCCGGGGCTCCTTTACCCCCCGGTGGCCAAAACCTATAATGCAGGGTCTTCCAGACT
>DATHUT010000366.1:0-9291 GCA_035462005.1 Gammaproteobacteria bacterium
GAACTTGTTGGCATGCCAGGCGGTGGCCAGGGCGCCGGTCTCCGCCTCACCGTCGCCCACCATGACGGTCACCAGCAGGTCGGGATTGTCGAAGGCGGCGCCGAAGGCATGGGACAGGCTGTAGCCCAGTTCGCCGCCCTCGTGGATGGATCCGGGTGTCTCCGGGGTGCAGTGGCTGCCAATGCCGCCGGGAAAGGAGAATTCGCGGAAAAAACGCCGCAGCCCGTCCTCGTCCTCGGCCTTGTTGGGATAGACCTCGGAGTAAACACCCTCCAGGTAGACCGGTGCCAGCACGCCGGGCGCGCCGTGGCCCGGCCCGGCGAGAAAGATGGCGTCCAGGTCATGTTTCCGGATCAGGCGGTTGAGGTGCACATAGAGAAAACTCAATCCCGGGCTGGAACCCCAGTGGCCGAGCAGGCGCTCCTTGATGTGCTCCTGTCGCAGGGGCTCGCGCAGCAGTGGATTGTCACGCAGGTAGATCATGCCTGCGGCCAGGTAGTTACAGGCACGCCAGAATGCATGAAGCTGTTGGAGCTCCCGGGAATCCAGGGGGGTGACGCTGGCTGTACTCTTCATTCTTTACTCCCTAAGCGCGAGGGCTTGCTGTGCCATGATGGCGGCCTCGTCCACGGGCAATACCCACACGGACACCGGGCTGGTGCTGGCGCTGATGCAGCCGGGCTGGCCGATGGTGGCATCATTGGCCGCCGGATCGAGATGGATGCCCGCCCAGTGCAGGTTTTCCAGGATACGGGCGCGGATCTCGGGCGCGTGTTCGCCGACACCACCACCGAAGACGACCGCCTCCGCGCCACCGAGCACCGTGAGATAGGCGCCGATGTACTTGGCCGCCCGATAACAGTATAGACCGATGGCCTGGCGCGCCCCGGGGCTGTCGCTGGCGAGCAGCTCCCGCATGTCGCCGCTCGATCCCGACAGGCCCAGCAGGCCACTGCGATGGTTGAGTATCTCCTCGAGTTGCTGCGCATCGAGACCCGCCTGCTGCTGCAGGTACAACAGCAAACCGGGGTCCAGATCGCCGCTGCGGGTGGCCATGACCAGGCCTTCCAGGGGTGTGAAACCCATGGAGGTATCCAGCGGCCGCCCGTCACGAATGGCGCTGATGGAGCAGCCGGAGCCCAGCTGCAGGCTGATGATGCGCGCGCATTGCGGTGCCACTGCCTGGCGTTCCCGCCAGGATTGCCACAGGGCCTGGTGGGCCAGGCCATGAAAGCCATAGCGACGCAGTCCGTGCCGGGCGGTCAGCTCTCCGGGCAGGGCATAGCGAGTGGCCAGGGCTGGCAGGTCATGGAAAAATGCGGTGTCGAATACCGCGACCTGGAACGACTTCTGGCCCAGCAGGGCGCGGCAGGTCCGGATCAGCTCCAGGGCGGCGGGGTTATGCAGGGGGGCCAGGCTCGCCAGCCGCTCGATGCCTTCCTCCACCGCGGCATCGATGCGACAGGGCGCCACGAAGGCATCACCACCATGTACCACACGGTGGACCACCCGGTCCGGTTCAGGTAACCCATGTTCCTGGAGGAAACCCTGGAGCAGGTCACGCGGCTCGCCCTCGTCGCGCGTATGGTGGCTGGAGGCGATACGGCGCAGGCGGTCGGGCCCGGCCTCGAAGGCCGCGAGACGGAGGGAGGAACTGCCGGCATTGATCGTGAGGATCATCGGCATGGTTCCGGATCATACCGGAACCCGCCGGGAAGGGTGAAGCCTTACTCGGTGTCCACCAGCGATATGCCGCTAAGGGCGGTATCCGCGTCCACCTCGCCATCCTTGAGCTTGACCATGAGGCGCACTTCGTTGGCGGAATCGGCGTGATGCAGGGCATCGTCGTAGGTGATCTCGCCGGCCTTGTACAGCTCGTACAGGGCCTGGTCGAAGGTCTTCATGCCCTGCTGGCCGGACTTCTTCATCAGTTGCTTCAGCTCGTGGATCTCGCCCTTGCGGATCAGGTCGGAGGCCAGCGGGGTATTGATCAACACTTCCACGGCGCAGCGCCGACCCTTGCCATCGGGGGTGGGGATCAACTGCTGGGCCAACAGTGCCTTGAGGTTCAGGGACAGGTCCATGAGCAGCTGGTCGCGGCGGTCCTCCGGGAAGAAGTTGATGATACGATCCAGCGCCTGGTTGGCATTGTTGGCATGCAAGGTGGCCAGGCACAGGTGGCCGGTTTCGGCAAAGGCGACGGCGTAGTCCATGGTTTCGCGGGTACGGATCTCGCCAATCAGGATCACATCGGGGGCCTGACGCAGGGTGTTCTTGAGGGCGGTTTCGAAGGATTCGGTATCCACGCCCACCTCGCGCTGGGTAACGATGCAGCCCGAATGCTGGTGTACGAATTCGATGGGGTCCTCGATGGTGATGATATGGCCGGTACTGTTCTGGTTACGGTAGCCGATCATGGCGGCCAGTGAAGTGGATTTACCGGTGCCGGTGCCGCCCACGAAGATGATCAGGCCGCGTTTGGTCATGGCCAGGGTCTTGATGATGGGCGGCAGCTTCAGCTCGTCGACACTGGGAATATGTGTCTCGATACGTCGCAGCACCATGCCCACGTGGTTGCGCTGGTAGAAGGCACTGACACGGAAACGGCCTACGCCGGTGGCACTGATGGCGAAGTTGCATTCGTGTTGCTGCTCGAATTCCTCGCGCTGCTGCGGCGTCATAACGCTGAGCACCACCTCGCGCGCCTGGTCCGGGGTAAGACTGTTCTGGGTCACGGGTGCGATCTTGCCATTCACCTTCATGCTCGGTGGCATACCGGTGGTAATGAACAGGTCGGAGCCGCCCTTGTGCACCATGAGTTTGAGCAGCTGGTTAAAATCCATGTCTTACTCCTGATAAGGATTGCATCCCAATCTTCCTCGTCCGCCCTTCAGCCTGCCTGCGGGGAACACTTGCTCCCTGACCCGCGCAGCGGCATTCAATCAACGGAACGCCTCTTTGTTGGATGCCTTGCTGCGGGCATCCAGGCGGCTGACCAGGCCCTTCTGCACCAGTTCCTGCAGGTTCTGGTCCAGGGTCTGCATGCCCACGGACTGGCCGGTCTGGATTGCGGAGTACATCTGCGCCACCTTGTCCTCACGGATCAGGTTACGGATGGCCGGGGTGCCGATCATGATTTCGTGAGCCGCGATACGTCCGCCACCGGTCTTCTTGAGCAGGGTCTGGGAAATGACCGCGCGCAGGGATTCCGACAACATGGAACGCACCATGGTCTTCTCCGCCGCCGGGAACACATCGATGATACGGTCGATGGTCTTGGCCGCGGAACTCGTATGCAGGGTGCCGAATACCAAATGGCCGGTCTCCGCCGCCGTCAGTGCCAGGCGAATGGTTTCCAGGTCACGCATTTCACCTACCAGGACGATGTCCGGGTCCTCACGCAGGGCCGAGCGCAACGCCTCGTTGAAACCGAGGGTGTCGCGATGCACCTCGCGCTGATTGATCAGGCACTTCTTGCTTTCGTGCACGAACTCGATGGGGTCTTCCACCGTCAGGATGTGCTCGAAGCGACTGTTGTTCACGTGATCGATCATGGCCGCCAGGGTGGTGGACTTGCCGGAGCCGGTGGGCCCGGTCACCAGCACGATGCCGCGTGGCTGGTCGGCGATATCCTTGAAACTGGCCGGTGCGCCCAGTTCCTCCAGACTCAGGATCTGGGAGGGGATGGTACGGAATACCGCTCCAGCGCCCCGGTTGTGGTTGAAGGCGTTGACACGGAAACGCGCCAGGTTGGGGATTTCGAAGGAAAAGTCCGTCTCCAGGAATTCCTCGTAATCCTTGCGCTGCTTGTCGTTCATGATGTCGTAGGTAAGCTGGTGCACGGTCTTGTGATCCAGCGCCGGGACATTGATACGGCGGATGTCCCCGTCCACCCGGATCATGGGGGGCAGGCCGGCGGACAGGTGAAGGTCGGAGGCATTGTTCTTGACGCCAAAGGCGAGTAGTTCAGCGATATCCATGCTATTCCCTGACTTGATGAAGCTCTGGACTCCAGTATCGACAGCGGCAACAATTCCTTGATAGTGTCGATCCCGCGTGAAAGCGCATTATTATAAAGATTGTCCCGGGAAGTATAGTGTCCGCCTCCAAGACCAATTCAGCCCACGCCGAGCGCCTGGCGCAGGTGCGGGAACGTATCGCCAAGGCGTGCCGGGACAGCGACCGTGATCCCGCCGGCGTGCGACTGCTGGCGGTTAGCAAGGGCCAGCCCCTCGAGGCCCTGCGCGCGCTGACCGCCGCCGGCCAGCGCCACTTCGGGGAATCCTACGTTCAGGAGGCCTTGACCAAGATCCGGGCGCTGGACTGTCCCGACTGCGAATGGCATTTCATCGGTCCCCTGCAGTCCAATAAAGCAGCTCTGGTGGCGGAAAACTTCGACTGGGTTCACAGTATCGACCGCGTCAAGATCGCTTCGGCCCTGTCCCGCCACCGCACCCCGGATGCCCCGCCCCTGCAGGTCTGTCTGCAGGTGAACATCAGCGGCGAGACCAGCAAGTCCGGGGTGGATGTGGCAGGACTGCCGGCCCTCGCCGAGCAGGTGGCCGCCCTGCCCGGCCTGCGCCTGCGCGGCCTGATGGCCATCCCCCGTCCCACCGACAATCGCGCTGCCCAGCGTGACGCCTTCCGCCAGCTGCGCGTCGCCAGCGAGGAGCTGCGCCGGCACGGTCACGACCTCGACACCCTGTCCATGGGCATGTCCGACGACCTGGAGGCCGCCATCGCCGAGGGCAGTACGCTGGTGCGGGTCGGCACGGCGCTCTTCGGCCCGCGGCGCCTGTCGGGCTGAAGCCCGACAAATACCCCGGGCTTGTTTCACCCGTGCTGCGTGGTATCGTGCCGGACATGAAGACCTCCAAGCTCTCTTTCATCGGCGCCGGCAACATGACGCGCAGCCTGGTCGGCGGTCTGATCGCCGACGGTTGCGATCCGTCCCTGATCCGTCTGTCCGATCCCGAAGCAGACCGCATCCAGGACCTGGCCCATCGCCTCGGGGTGCAAATCCTCCAGGACAATCGCGCGGTGATCGAGGACGCCGACCTGGTGGTGCTGGCCGTGAAGCCCCAGGTGCTGCCGGCAGTGGCCCGGGAGATCGCCGACCTGGTGCGGGACCAGCGACCGCTGGTGATCTCCATCGCCGCCGGCATCCGCACCCCCGACCTGGCCCGCTGGCTGGGCGCGGACACCGCCATCGTGCGCGCCATGCCCAACACCCCGGCCCTGGTGCAGAGCGGTGCCACCGGCCTGTTCGCCAATACCCATGTAAGCGACGAGCAGCGCGACCTGGCTGAAACCATCCTGCGCGCCGTGGGCCTGACCCTGTGGGTGGAGCAGGAAGACCAGCTGGACCTGGTCACCGCCTTGTCCGGCAGTGGCCCGGCGTATTTCTTCCTGGTCATGGAGGCCCTGCAGGAGGCCGCCACCAAACTCGGCCTGCCCGTCGAAACGGCGCGCCTGCTGGCCCTGCAGACGGCCTTTGGCGCCAGCCGCATGGCACTGGAAAGCGACGAGGACGCCGCCGCCCTGCGCCAGCGCGTCACCTCCCCCGGCGGCACTACGGAACAGGCCCTGCGGGTGCTGGAGGAAGGCGGATTGCGGAACCTCATGGAGCAGGCCCTGACCGCAGCGGCACGCCGTTCGCGTGAGCTGGCGGATCAATTCGGAGCACAGTGATGGGCAGCAGCTATTTCACCAATCCCGTCGAATTCCTCATCAACACCCTGTTCGGCCTCTACGTGCTGGCCATCATGCTGCGCACCCTGCTGGCCGCGGTGCGGGCGGATTTCTACAACCCCCTGAGCCAGTTCCTGGTACGCATCACCAACCCACCGCTCATTCCGCTGCGCCGCCTGGTACCCAGCATCGGCCGCATCGACACCAGCGCCATCCTGCTCATGCTGGTGGTGCAGATGCTGGCCATCCTGCTGATCCTGCTGCTGCGCGGCGGCGGCATCCCCTTCGGTTCCCTGCTGCTGCTATCCGTCGCCGAACTGGTCAACCTGCTGTTCAACATCTACATCATCGCCATTATCGTGCTGGCCATCCTCAGCTGGGTGAACCCGGGCCTCCACAACCCCGTCACCGGCCTGCTGCACAGCCTGACCGCGCCGGTCCTGGCGCCCTTCCGCCGCCTGCTGCCACCCATGTCCGGAATGGATCTGTCCCCCCTGGCGGCACTGCTGGCCCTGTACATCGGCAAGATGCTGGTCATGCCCCCGCTCTATCACCTGGTTCGGATATAAATCTGTTGTAAAACAATTTGTTACCATGCGTCCTCCCCACGAGCGGAGGATGTGACGGCGGTCACGCCCGACCCGGCCCTGGGCGGCTAAGCTCCGGATTGGCCGGCAACTTCCCTGTCACACCCTTTTCTCAAGGCTTTCAGGATACTGGCCGCTATAGGGCTGGTATGCCACAGAACCACCCAACTGCCGCAAGGGGAAGGCAATGAAGCAAGACGATTTCGGGCAGCGCATGCAGGCCTATGAGATCTGGAAGCAGGAGCTGATCCAGACGATCCAGGATTTCCAGGGCTGGCTGACGAGCCATGACATGATCTCACCGGAGAATGATCTCCGGGTATACGAGACCGTCGATGCCCTGCGCAAGGACCGCCTCACCGTGGCCTTCGTGGCGGAATTCTCCCGTGGCAAGACCGAACTCATCAATGCCCTGTTCTTTGCCGAGTATGGGCGCCGTCTGCTGCCCTCCGAGGCCGGCCGCACCACCATGTGCCCGACGGAACTGTTCTACGATCAAGAGGAAGGCAGCGCCTACATCCGCCTGCTGCCCATCGAAAGCCGCAGCCATGAGCGCAGCATCGGGGATTTCAAGCTCGATCCCATCCACTGGACCCACATCCCGCTGGATACCGACAATCCCGATCAGATCGCCGGCGCCCTGCACGAGGTGGTAAAGACCAAGCTGGTGCCGCTGGAAAAGGCCGCCGAACTGGGCCTCTATCATCCCGACCACGACAACTATCAGAAGCGCCATGGCAAGCCGCCGGAACAGGTGGAGATCCCCGTCTGGCGCCACGCCATGATCAGTTTCCCTCACCCACTGCTCAAGGAAGGCCTGGTGGTACTGGATACCCCCGGTCTCAACGCCCTGGGTAACGAGCCGGAGCTGACCATCAGCATGCTGCCCGCTGCCCAGGCGGTACTGTTCCTGCTGGGCGCCGATACCGGCGTGACCCGCAGCGACCTGGATATGTGGCAGCACCATGTCAGTGGCGTGCGCTCCAAGGGGGGCAAGGGCCTGGTGGTGGTACTGAACAAGATCGATACCCTGTGGGACGACCTCAAGGACGTCTCCACCATCGATACCACCATCGAAAGCCAGCGCCGCGCCAGCGCCGAACAGCTGCATGTGCCCATCGAACAGGTATTCCCCCTGTCCGCCCAGAAGGCCCTGCTGGCCAAGGTGCGCAATGACCAGGAACTGCTGGCGCGCAGCCGCCTGCCCGTGCTGGAACAGTTCCTGGCGACGGAGATTCTGCCGCAGAAACAGAACATCGTGCGCGACAGCATCCTGCAGGAGATCGGTGGCCTGCTGGATGAAAATCGCAGCATCCTGGAAGCGAAACGCAAGGGCGCCGACAAGCAGTGTACCGAGCTGCGTTCCCTGCGCGGCAAGAATGCCGACGTCATCATGCACCTGATGAGCAAGTCCCGCGAGGAACAGGCCGCTTATCTCAAGAACGTGGAAAGCTTCCAGTCCAGCCGCCGCCTGCTGCAAAACCAGGCGAAGGTCATGCTCGAAACCCTGAGCCTGGAACGCCTGGACCAGCTCATTGCCAAGACCCGCAAGGACATGACCGGCAGCTGGACCACCAATGGCATGAAGAGCGGCATGAAGACCTTCTTCGACGGTGCGCGCGAGGTCATGGACCAGGTCAGCGCCCAGGCGGAGCAGACGCGTATGCTGATCCGCGCCACTTACCGGAAATTCCACGAGGAACACGGCCTCCCGGCCCTGACACCGAAGGTCTTCTCGGTCGGATCCTATTCAGCAGAGCTGGATCGCCTCTACGAAGAGGCCGAGACCTTCCGCAAGAGCCCGGTGACCACCATGACGGAGCAGACATTCGTCATCAAGAAGTTCTTCGTGTCCCTGGTCAGCCATGCCCGCAATCTCTTCTTCAAGGCCAACCAGGAAGCGGACGCCTGGCTCAAGGAAGTCATGAACCCGCTGGTGAAACAGATCAAGGACCACAAGGTGGCCATGGAAAAACGGCTGGAGACCCTGCGCCGCATCAGCGAGTCCCGCGACACCCTGGAGGCCCGGATCAAGGAACTGGAAACACAGATCCAGGATATCGATGCCCAGCTGAAGACCCTGGGCGCCATGCGCGAGACGCTGCATCGGCCATTGCCCGGCACGGGCGACACGCATCAGGCAACCGCCGCCCAGGGCTGAACCCGTATTCTTCGCCGGCGCCACGAGCCCCGCCTTCGGTCGGGACCCGCGCTCCCCACAGGCCCCGATCCTGGTCTATAGTTGTGGTATCGGCATTGCCAATAAGGAGAATCGCCATGGGTTCGAAAACGCTGTTCACGGCTATCCTCGCCGGTCTCTCCCTTCTGCTCAGCCTGCCCGCCCAGGCGGAAAACGCCCAGGATTTCGGGGACCACGTGGTGCACTTCAATGCCCTGACCACGGACAATCTACCGCCGTCCGTCACACGGGAATACGGTATCACCCGCAGCAAGAATCGCGCCCTGCTCAATGTGGCGATCCTGAGAAAGGTCCTCGGCACCACCAACCAACCGGTCGCCGCCAAGGTCAGCGCCACCGTCACCAACCTTACCGGGCAACAGCGTGAGATCGAATTGCGCGAGATCCGTGAGGGCAGCGCCATCTACTACATCGGCGAATTCGGCGTGAACCACGAGGAAAACCTGGACTTCAGCATCGTGGCCCACCCCGAGGACCATGACCGTCCCTTGCGGGTACAGTTCCAGCAGCGTTTCTTCACCCGCTGAGCAGCGGATACAGGGTCCACAACCCTAAACTCATCACCAGCATGCCGGCCGCGCGCCGCACCCAGACATGCCGCACGAAGGCACTCAGGCGCGTGGCCGCCACCCCCATCAGCAACAGCGTGGGCAGGGTGCCAAGACCGAAACTCAACATCAGCATGCCCCCCTCGATGGCGTCGCCGCGGCTGATAGACCAGACCAACACGCTATAGACCAGCCCGCAGGGCAGCCAGCCCCACAGCAGGCCCAGCAGAAATGCCTGTCCTGGCGTGCGCACCGGCAGGAAGCG
>DATHUT010000367.1:0-5558 GCA_035462005.1 Gammaproteobacteria bacterium
GGATGAGCGCGGGATCCCGCCCGCGCGCATCGTGCTGCATGGCCGTTCCCTGGGCGCCGCCGTGGCCGGATGGCTGGCGACGCGGGAACACCCTGCCGCGCTGATCCTCGAGTCCGCCTTTTTGTCCGTGCCGGAACTCGGTGCCCACCACTATCCCTGGCTGCCAGTGCGCCTGCTGGCGCGCATCCGCTTTCCCCTGCATGAATACGTGAAGGAATTGCAAGTGCCGGTGCTGGTGGTGCACAGCCCCGACGACGAGATCGTGCCCTTCGCCCAGGGCCGGGCCTTGTACGCGGCCGCGCCGGAGCCACGCGCCTTCCTGGAGATCCATGGTGGCCATAACGAGGGTTTCCTGCTGGGCGGTGCCCGCTACCGGGAAGGATTGCGGACATTCCTGGAGGCGCATCTTGCGCGCTTCTGATACATGCTGGCAGTCTTGCTCGATGTTCGCGGCCGAAGGCCGCTCCTACAGGCTCAGTTTGTAAATCGATACCCCTTCGGCACCACCACCACACCCTTGTCCGATACCGTGAAGCGGGCGCGATCCTGGTCCGGATCATGGCCGATGCGCGCCCCGGGCGGGATATGCACATCCTTGTCGACGATGCAGTGACGCAGTGACGCGCCATCGCCCACGTGCACGCCATCGAACAGCAGGCTGTCTTCCACCAGGGCCTCGTCGCCCACGTATACCTTCGAGAACAGCACCGAGTGCTGCACGCTGCCGCCGGCGATTACGGTGCCGCCGGCGATGATGGAATTGATGAAGATGCCCTCGTCGCCCGAACTACCCGGCACGGTGCGTGCCGGCGGGTGTTGGGTCGCATAGGTGCGGATCGACCAGTCGTCCTGGTACAGGTCCAGCGGCGGCACTGGCAACAGCAGGTCCATGTTGGACTCGTAGAAGGCATCGATGGTGCCCACGTCGCGCCAGTAGCGGTCCGGGGTCACGCGTCCTTCCTCGCCGCCGAAGGGGTAGGCAAACAGGGTCTGGCGTGCGAGCAGCCTGGGCAGGATGTCCTTGCCGAAGTCATGGCTCGATGCCGTGTCCGCGTGATCGGCCTTGAGGGTCTCCAGCAACAGTTCAATGTTGAAGACATAGATGCCCATGGAGGCCAGCGCCTGGTCGGGATCGCCCGGCAGGCTGGCCGGTGTCGCGGGTTTTTCCTGGAATTCCTGGATACGCTGTTCCTGGTCCACCTGCAGGATACCGAAGGCACCGGCCTCGGCGACGGGGACCTGCATGCAGGCGACGGTCACCTCGGCCTGACGCTCGGCATGGAAGTTCAGCATCGGGGCATAGTCCATGCGGTAGATATGGTCACCGGACAGGATTACCACGTATTTCGCGCCGCTCCGTTCCAGCAGGTACAGGTTCTGGTGGATGGCATCGGCAGTGCCGGCATACCACTGTTCGCCCTGGCGCATCTGCGGAGGCACCGTGGTGATGTATTCACCCAGCTCCGGGTTGAAGATGGACCAGCCGTCGCGCAGGTGCTTCTGCAGGGAATGGGACTTGTACTGGGTGAGTACCAGGACCCGCCGCAGTCCGGAATGCAGGCAGTTGGTAAGGCTGAAGTCGATAATGCGGTACTTGCCGCCGAAGGGCACGGCCGGTTTGGCGCGGTCTCGGGTGAGGGGGTGCAGCCGCGAGCCGACGCCGCCGGCGAGAATGATGGTCAGGGTCTGGTCCAGCATGATGGGATTCCTGGTCGCCGGCGGTGCCGGGTCGGGGCAAGGTTGATCCATGCGACACTCTATCGCAGCCGGCCCATTGGCCGCGCTACCGGAGTGCTTGCAAGCACTATGCCGGTGCAGGGAAAGGGGAAGGGGTGGCCAGAAAAGTCCAGGTTTTTACGTTGGTTACGAGCCCTTGGGCCGGTGGCCCCCGGGTGGGCCGCACCGGGCTGGAGCAGCGCCGGGCGCCCCCGTGCGATACCGGTGCAGGGGCAGGGGGGGCGGGAAATGGACCAAAATGGCGATTCATCCTCAAATACGATTGACAATCACTCTCATTTGTATTCAAATATGCGTCAGGAGGAAGTCACCATGTATGTCTGTCTCTGTAAAGGCGTAACCTGTGGCGCGATCCGTTCCGCGGTCCAGGAACAGGGCGCGGTCCACCTGCGCGATCTGAGCCGCAACCTTGGGGTTGCCACGCAATGTGGCAAATGCGCCTGTGCGGCGCGCCAGGTACTCCAGGATGCGCTCGCCTGCTCCGCTTGCTGTGGGGAAGCATCCGAAGCGGCCGCCTGATCATCTGCTAGGCTTTCATCACCCATTACTCTTCGACACGCCCTCTCGCGCAGTCACGAGCGATGGCGGTGCCCACAGGTTTGTTTTTCCGACAGGAGGATTCATGAAGGGCGATACCAAGGTTATCGAATTTCTCAACAAGGCCCTGCGTAACGAGCTGACCGCGATCAACCAGTATTTCCTGCATGCGCGGATGTACGAAAACTGGGGCCTGAAGGAACTCAACGAACACGAATACCACGAGTCCGTCGACGAGATGAAACACGCCGATGCGCTCATCAAGCGCATCCTGTTTTTGGAGGGGCTGCCCAATCTGCAGGATATGGGCAAGCTCAAGATCGGCGAGAATGTTCCGGAGATGTTGCAGTGTGACCTGGACCTGGAGCGCGAGGCCCTGCCGCTGCTGCGCGACGCTATTACGCATTGCGAATCCGTACGGGATTACGTGTCACGGGAATTGTTCGAAAGCATTCTCGAGGGTGAAGAGGAGCACATCGACTGGCTGGAGACCCAGCTGGATCTGGTCGAAAAACTCGGGTTGCAGAACTATTTGCAGTCCAAGTTGTGATCCTGACAGGCCCCTGTCGGGATCATGCACCAAATTCGTTCGGGCAGACGGGTGGCTTGCACATTGCCTGTGCGGGCGTGCCTGGGAAGGCGCCGGGCCCTGGATCTGTATACCATTCTATGTCATTGATGAGGCTGTAAGCGGCATTTGTTTTTCCGCTTTGGCACGGCTCTTGCCACTACAAGGAAGTAAATGAGCCAGCGACAACCAAATGTCAATGAAGTTACGGGTCATGCTCGTGGACGACCGGGACGAGCGAGTGGAATTGCTCAAGGTGCCGCTGATGGCGGCCGGGCACGAAATTGTCGCTCGCGTGCATCCGGACGATGATTTGCAGGCCAGGGTGCAGGAATGGAAGCCGGATGTCATCATCGTGGATATGGATTCGCCAAGCCGCGATACCCTGGAACAGATGCGCTGTATCACCCGGGATCAGCCACGGCCCATCGTGATGTTCGCGGAAAGTCACGACCGTAACCTGATCCAGGATGCGGTCCAGGCCGGGGTAAGCGCCTACATCGTGGATGGACTGGGCCACAAGCGGGTCATCCCGATCCTGGAAGTGGCCATCGCCCGCTTCAACGAATTCCAGAACCTGCGCCGTGAGCTGGAGGAGACCCGACTCAGCCTGGCCGAACGGCGCACCCTCGACCGGGCCAAGGCGCTGCTCATGGAACAACGTGGCTGGACCGAGAAACAGGCCTACCAGGCGCTGCGCAAGATGGCCATGGACCGCAACCTGCGCATGGGGCAGGTGGCGGAACAACTGGTGGCCATGTTCGAACTCATGGGCCTGGAACCGCGTACATGAGATTCCGACCGAATCGGCCCCTGTCACCCAGCTGAATTGAATCGCACCCGTCATTCCGGCATGCGCCGGAATGACGGGGTCTTGCCTGGTTTTTTTACATCTGGTAAGTGACCTGGAAGTGCAGCCAGTGCTGTTCCAGGCTGATGCGATTGCCCGTGGGCGAGGTCAGGCTGTTTTCGAAACCATGGCTGTAGGCGAAATTGCCGGACAGGTTCTCCGTGAGCTTTCGTGTTACGCCCAGGCCCAGGTGGGTCTCGACAATGGCAACCGAGCCCAGGTTGGAATCCACCACGGCGGCGCCGATGGGCGAGGCGCCATGGTTCAGGCCCAGGCGCAGAGTGGTGGCGGCTCCCATTCGCTTGCGCAGGCCGATGGCGTAGACGGTCTGGTCCTTCCAGCCGAAGACGACCTGTGCCGGCACCGAGCCGCTGTAGCCGACGGGCCGTGAGAAGGATACCCGGTCACGCACGCTGTTGAAGTAGATGCGCTTCACATCGGCCTCCACCACCAGGCCGGGGATACCGATGTAGGCGGCGCCCAGTGCCAGGCTGGCGGCACCGTCCAGGTCGAAGCCCACCTTGCCTTCGGCGGTGTTGAATTCATGGGCGCTGGCGTCCTGCTTGCTGCTGTAGGCCAGTCCCAGTTGCCAGTCAGGCGTCGCCCGGAAGGTCGCCCCGAGGGTGGCGCCGAAACCGAACTGGCGGTTCTGCGGCAGGCTGAACTGGGGACTGGTGATGGTCAGGCTCTGGTTGTAGATGTTCAGGCTGGCGCCCAGCGCCAGCCGGTCGCTGACCTGGTAGGCCAGGGCCGGGCTGAACTGCAGCACCTCGCGCTGGCTGACCGCCGCCTGGTTACCGGCAAGGTTGGGAAACACATCGGCCACATCCACGCCGAAGCCGGAGACCCCGGACAGTCCCATGCCCAGTACCAGTCGTGGACTGAGCTGGAAGGCGACGGCGCCGGTGGGCAGAAAGGACAGATTGGAGTCGCTGTCCACTCCGTTGACGGAGCGGGGCGGATTCAGCAGGCTGAAGCCCATGTCCAGGCGCACGCTTTCCATGCCCAATCCCGCGAGACCTGCCGGATTGGTGAACAGGGTGGCGCTGTCCTCGGGCATGGCCACCACCGCACCGGCCATGCCGGCCTGGGTGGCGTTGAGCCCGACGCGCTGGTCGCCGTTGGTCGCGAAGGCGCTGGCATGCAGGGCCAGCAGGGAAGAGGCAAGGGCGATACGACAACAGCGTGCAGCACGGCGCATGCAATCATCCTTGGGGCGAAGTGCCCGGTGGTTGATGGGACCGGGGCAGTATACACTGGAATATCAATTGGGTGCCCATTCCGAAAGGAGTCTTCCATGCGCAATTCATTTTTGTTGCCTACCCTCCTGTTGCTTGCGGGAACAGCAAGCGCCAATGGCAATGCCCCGCAGGAAGATGATCCGCGCTATCAGGCCATGATCGACCTGGCCTGGAAGAGTCGCTGCTTCAATTGCCACGATGTCCATGAAAAGGTACGCGGCCCGGCCTGGGTGGAAGTGGCGCGTCGCTATCGGGGCGATGACACGGCATTCGAACGGCTGGTGGTGACGGTACGCGAGGGGGGCAGCGGTAACTGGGGGGATGACCGCATGTCGCCCAATCGCCGGGTGCCGGAGGAGGACATCCGCACCCTGGTGGAATGGCTCCTGACCCTGGAGTGAACCCTCCTTCCTCGTAGACACCCAGGGCACCTCTGAATAATCTGTCATTGCGTGCGCAATGACTCGCTCGTCACCGGGCGATTACCACCTCCCGACCTGATTTCTCGATACAGAAATGGTGCGTCATGGCGTATGGGCGCCCGTGCCTGGTGCGCATCGCGCAGTGCTGGCGCCCCTCTTCCAGCGGAATCGAACGGACAAGCAAGGAAAATCAGCCATATGAG
>DATHUT010000368.1:0-2859 GCA_035462005.1 Gammaproteobacteria bacterium
AGCCCCAGGTACAGGAGCACCACCGGTGCCTCGCGCCACCACCAGTGGCGTGTGGCATTGCGCCAGGCGGCCTCCAGGCCGTTGAGCAGCAGGCCCAGCAAAAGCAACAGTACGCCGAATACCAGGGGCACGGCCAGGACCAGCAGGGGCTGATCCATGGGATGCAGCCACAGGGCCGGGATCAGGTCCTCGCGGGTGAATACACTCCCGAACAACAGGCCGAAGACCATGGCGCTGGCGCCGGCGGGAATGAGCAGGCTGGTGGCGGGCCAGCGGCGCTGCAGCCACAGGCCGGCCAGCAGCAGAACCAGACCCTGGCCCACGTCACCGAACATGTAACCGAACAGCAGCGGCACCACCAGGGCCAGGATGCGGCTGGGGTCGGCCTCCTCGGCGGAGGGCATGCCGAGCAGGCGCGTGAACAGTTCGAAGGGGCGCGCCCAGCGGGGATTGCGCAGTACCAGGGGTGGGGCGAGGCCGGTTGGCGGAGGGCTGAACTGCAGCAGGGCGCGCACGCCAGCGTCTGCCAGGCGGGCCTGCAGGCCCGCGGCCGCGGGGGAACTGCTCCAGCCGCGTATCCAGGCGAGGTTGTCACTGTTCACCTGGTAGCGTCCCTGGCGCAGGAACCAGTCGAGACGGGCGATTCCGCCCAGGCGCTCGCCCAGCTTGTGTGCCTCCCAGGAAGCTTGCAACGCCTGTTGCAACAGGTCGATGCGCCGGGCATCGATCTCGAGCCGTGCCTCCACCTGGGCGGCCGCCGCACGCGGCGTCCCGTGCAGCCAGGCGGGCAGGGGGATGCGACGCACTCGCTGGGCACTCAATTCATGGGCGATCTCCTCGTCCTGGGCGGCCGGGCCGATCAGGAGACAATACCCTGCCGCTGTCTGCTGCGGACCCGGTTCTCGACCCGCTGGCCGGGCCAGGTTCCAGCATAGCCAGGGGGGCGGGGGCTCCGGCAGTTCACCCTGCTCATGGACACGGTAGAGCTGCACACTCAGCAAGGGTCCGGCATTCACCAGCAATCCCAGGTCCAGCGTTTGTTGTGGTAGCGCATGCAGCCATTCCCGTAGCCGGTTGAGGTCGGCATCTTCGGCCTGTAAGCGTTCCAGCTCCAGGATACGGGCATCGCCCGTGCCGGCCCAGTCGCGCAGGGCCCGCAGCGCAGCCTGCAGGGTACGGGCCGGCTTGCCAGCGACATTGGCGGGCGGAATGGCGGGCGGCCAGTAGGGGTGATAGCGTTCAGCCAGCTGATGGAATTCCTCCAGCAGTTCGCCGAGATCGGTGAGGGCTTCGCGTTCCTGCATGGCAGGTTCCGCGTCCAGCTGGATCTCGCCGCTGGCGGCCAGGGTCTCGAGACTGACCGGAAGATCCTCGCGGGCAACCAGGCATTCGAACCAGCGGGCGGATTCAGGGCGCAGGGTCATCGGTTGCCTCCGTCCGGAGTTCGGGAAACAAGCGTCGTTGCAGCAGGGTGCCGCGCAGGCGTTCGAGATCCTGTTCCACCAGGAACAGGTACAGCATGGCGCTGACCGGTGCGCGCGTCATGCGCCGAAAACGGATCAATAGCCAGGCGCGCCATTGTTCGCGCTGGCGCCGATCTGCGGCCGGGGTGCCGGTTCGCACCGTGGGCTGGACCGCCAGACCCTGCGCCAGTGCTTCGACACCGGCGCGGTCAGAATTTTCATGCCCGGGCCACAGGCGTCGCCAATGATCGAACCAGGCCTGTCGCAAATCTGTGTTACCACCTGACTGGTGCAGGAGAGGCGCCCACCGGGTCTGCAGCAGGGCGTCGCCGCGCGCAGCGAGGGGCAGCTTGGCGAGGGGTGCATAGTCCGGGTCCTGGTACATCCATTCCGGCACCGTTTCGCGCCGCAACAGGCCACCCAGGGCCGGCAGGTCCATCCAATGGGCTATCCAGGCAGTGGCGGCCTGCCAGGGGCGCGGCTGCCAGCCGGCCACGAGGCGGACCTCGTTCCGAAAGCGCTGGCGCAGCAACTGTTCCATGCGGTGAGGAGAGGTATCCGGCGCCAGCCCCTCCAGCCAGGGACGCACTCCGCTGGCACGACCCGTTTGCAGGAACAGTGGCAGGTCGCGCAGGGCAGCCAGGCGCTGCCACAGGGCGGCATCGGGATGCTGGGCATGGCGTGCCTGCAAGCGCGCCTGGATATAGTCGTAGCGCCCGGTGTCAATCCGCATCATGGTTCCGGTCCCCGTCCGCCGAGCTGAGGGCGGCGGCCAGTTCGGCGACGATGGTGTCGACATGGGTGTCGTCGAGTTCCAGTCGCTGGCTGAGCTCGGCGAGTCGTCGGTGATGCTCGAGGATTTGCTTGTCAATGGCGCGGGCCACACCCTGGCTGCAGCGCTGGTGGACGAGCGTGATGCGGTTGTCGGCATGGTGCAGGATGCGCGCCGCGCGCTGCCGGGCGGCTTCCAGCCGTTCAGCGGCCGCTCTTTCGGCCTCGGCAACGGCCTGGTTGGCATCCCGTTCCGCCGCCAGGACCTGGTTGATGGCGGCGGTGGCGGTGAGGCTGGAATCGTCCTGGCGCAGCGGCATGTTCCGTCCTGTCGTCATTCGGAAAGTGGCTGAATCCGGGCACCCGATCGGGTGCGCTTCATCAGGATCGACCGCGGGTTTAAGGTACCCACAATGCCAGCGGGCGGCAAGACGTATCACGGTGCCGGTGATCATGGGGATTTTCACCCTGTGATGCTGGCGCCCGCGGGGGGACATTCATGTCACAATACGTTACTGTGCCAAGGTGGCCAGGACAGACTGGTGTGACGGTCCCAGACTGCCTGCGTCACGCGCGTGGTGGTCCGCAACCTCCGCGCTCCATTGGGGAAAGACAAGGACAGGAA
>DATHUT010000369.1:0-5317 GCA_035462005.1 Gammaproteobacteria bacterium
CCTGCAGCAGGCCTGCGAGGGCGAGGGCGCGTTCGGCTTCGGTGCGGTGCATGGGGCTTCGATTCCTCCTGATTATGGGCAATGATTCGCTACTTACGTTGCAGCGCCAAGGAAAACCTTCCAACCGCCAAGAGCACCAAGATCGCCAAGGACGCCAAGATAATTCTTGTTATCACGGGGATGCCAAGATGAAGGGCACTGGTTCAAGCCGGATTCGGCCCTCACCGTCATTCCCGTGGCGGGAATGACGCGACTAAAGTAAGTGCCATTCTCACCCATAATAGATTCATTTTCTTGGCGCCTTGGCGACCTTTGCGCTCTTGGCGTTTACAAGGTTTTCATTCAGTAGCGCCCCTCTATGATACCGCCACCGAGGCAGACATCACCGGCGTAGAAAACGATGGACTGACCTGGGCTGATGGCGCGTTGCGGCATGGCGAAGCGCACGTCACAACGATCTCCATCGAGCCGTTCGATGGTGCAGTCCTGATCCTGCTGACGGTAGCGGATGCGGGCGCTGCAGGGGAAGGGTGCCTGCGGCGCGCTGCCGCTGATCCAGTGCAGCTGGCTTGCGCTCAGGCCCTGGTGATACAGGGCCGGGTGCTGCTGCCCCTGGGCGACGACGAGAATATTGCGCTCCAGGTCCTTGTCCACCACGTACCAGGGTTCTTCCCCCTTGCCCTGCACGCCACCGATACCCAGGCCCTGGCGCTGTCCGATGGTGTGGTACATCAATCCCTGGTGTTCGCCGAGCCATTCCCCTTCCACGGAACGAATCTCGCCCGGTTGGGCCGGCAGGTAGCGGGCCAGGAAATCCCGGAAACGTCGCTCGCCGATGAAACAGATGCCCGTGCTGTCCTTCTTGGCGTGGTTGGGAAAACCGGCCGCGGCGGCCATACGTCGTACCTCGACCTTGGGTAAGTGGCCGATGGGAAACAGGCTGTGGCGCAGGGCGCGCTGGTCGAGTTGGTGGAGAAAATAACTCTGGTCCTTATCGGGATCGACACCCTTACGCAATTCCATCCGGCCGTCCCGTTCCCCCAGCTGCGCATAATGCCCGGTGGCAATGTGGTCCGCGCCTTGCTGCAGGGCATGATCGAGGAAGGCGCGGAACTTGATCTCACGGTTGCACAGCACGTCGGGATTGGGGGTGCGGCCGGCACGGTATTCGGCCAGAAAATACTCGAATACCCGGTCCCAGTACTCGGCCGAGAAATTGATGGTGTGCAGCGGGATGCCCAGCTGCTTGCAGACTGCGGTGGCATCCTCCAGGTCAACGGCGGCGGAGCAGTACTCCGGGCTGTCGTCCTCTTCCCAGTTCTTCATGAACAGGGCTTCCACCTGGCAGCCCTGTTCCAACAACAAGAGGGCGGCGACGGCGGAATCGACGCCGCCGGACAGACCGACCATGACATTGCGGGTGGGGAGGGACATCGGCGTAACAGGGTGATGAAAGGCGCAATTGTACCCGAATCAGGGCAGCCATGAGGCGGCGCGACCTCAGCCCGGCGTGCCTGGCACGTCCTGCAGGATCTCCAGGGGGAAACTCTGCCCATCCCGGTAATCCTCCAGGCAGCGCAGTACCAGCGGGCTGCGCATTTCGTAGTGACCGGTGCAAAGTTCTTCCCAGGAGAGCCAGAGGGTGCGGTTGATGTCCGGATCCAGCGCCTGGTGCGGATCATGCCCACCCGCCCGGCCGCAGAAGACGAACCGCAGAAAGGTCATGTCACGGGTGCGCCAGCGGTACACGCCCACCAGGGCCTCCGGGATGAATGTCCTAGCCGTTTCCTCGCGGGTTTCCCGTACCACGGCTGTCAAAAGGCTCTCGTCGTCCTCCAGGTGACCGGCAGGCTGGTTAAATACCAGACGACCGGCGACGGACTCCTCCACCATCAGGAAACGCCCCTCGCGCTCGAGAATGCTGGCGACGGTGACCCGAGGGGTCCAGACGGTGACGGGATCGATCATGACAGGGGCTCCGCAGGTTATTGAAATCCTTAATGTCAAAAGGTTATACCCGAACCCGTCAGCCGCATCCAGCGGTGATTCAATGCCTTAGCGGATGAAAAATGGCCGGCGTCAGAGACTTGACATTGTCTCCCGGGAAGGTAATAAATGGCACCCATGACCTCTGCTTCCGCCGTGCGCGGGCAAGCCATCCGCAGGTTGGGTCCCCAGATGGACGGGATGCGGTCGAGCAGGGGCCATAACAAAAATGCCGGTGTGCGCCGCCCGCGCCATTCCGGTTCTACCGAAAAATAATTCGCAAGCCATTGCGAGGAGGAGTACATCCATGATCTCTGCACTCAAGAAAAGTATTGCCACCGGCATTCTGCTGGCTGGCTCCGTCGGCGTGGCCATGGCGGCCGATGCACTCAAGCCCTTCGTACTGGCGTACACCACCGGTGGTGACATCGAACAGGTGGCTGGTGATGTGAAGGAAAAACTGAGTACGGCCGGTTTCGAGATTGCCGGTTCCTATTCCCCCTATGAAGGCGCCCTGATCCTGGCCATCACCAACGACACGCTGAAGCAGGCTGCCGCCAGCTCCGAGTTCGGTGGATATGCTGCTGGCCAGCGCGTGACCCTGACCGAGGTGGAAGACGAAATCCAGGTGTCCTACACCAACCCGCTGTACTACGGTACCGCCTACCGGCTGAAGGAAACCGAAGGACTCAACCAGGTGGCTGCCGCGCTGCAGACCGCTTTGGGCAAGACCGATACCTTCGGCACGGGTGAAAAGCAGCTGTCTGACAATGACCTGCGCAAGTACCGCTACATGTTCGGCATGGAGCGTTTCAACAACCCCAGCGAACTGGCCAACTACAAGAGCTATGACGAAGCCATCGCCGCGGTTGAGCAGGGCCTGAACACGGGCGCAGGTGGTGCCAGCAAGGTCTACCGCATCGACATCCCCGGCAAGCAGGAAACCGTGTTTGGCGTGGCGCTGACCGACGGCTGCAGCGGTGATGAGTACATCATGAGCCGTATCGACCGCGACAACCTCCGTTCCACCGGTCATCTGCCCTACGAAATCCTGGTCTCCGGCGGTGATGTCTATGCCCTGTATGCCCGCTTCCGTATCGCCATCAGCTGGCCGCACCTGCCCATGATCGCCAGCGAGACCGGCGCTACGTTCTTCAACATCATGTGCGCGCCCAATGCTATCGAGGAATCCCTCATCAAGGCTGCCGGTGGTCGCGTCTGATCCCCTGACGCCTCACGCAGTAATCGGGCCCCCGCATTGCGGGGGCTTTTTTTTGCCTGGGCGCCGCGGAACACGGAGAACACAGAGACGCGGAGTGCACAGAGATTTGATTGAAAAATTCCTCGGAAACAGTTCTTGCAGGGCTGATGAAAAGGTAGTTCATCAACAAAAAACCCTGCGTTCTCCTTGTCTCTGCGTTCTCCGTGTTCCGCGACGTTGTCCCCACGATCCTTCCCCGCCCCTTTCCGGCAGTGCTACAATCGCCGCTGTTTTGCCGCCATTATCGAGAGTATCCGGACCATGCCCACCCCGAAGATCATCTATACCGAGACCGATGAAGCCCCTGCGCTGGCCACCTATTCCCTGTTACCCATCATCAGGGCCTTCACGGGAGCCGTCGGAATCAGCGTGGAGACACGGGATATTTCCCTCGCGGGCCGCATACTCTCCACGTTTTCCGAGCGGCTCGATCCGACGCAACAGCAGAGCGACGATCTTGCTGAACTGGGGGCACTGACCCATGATCCCGATGCCAATATCATCAAGTTGCCAAATATCAGCGCCTCGATTCCCCAGTTGACCGCCGCCATTCGCGAGCTCCAGGATCAGGGTCATGCGGTTCCCGATTACCCGGTCGATCCGCAAAACGATGACGAGCGGGCAATCAAGGCGCGCTATGCCAAGGTGCTGGGTAGCGCCGTCAACCCGGTACTGCGCGAAGGCAATTCCGATCGCCGGGTGGCGGGACCCGTCAAGGAATACGCCCGTAAACACCCCCATTCCATGGGCGCATGGAGCAAAGACTCCAAGACTCATGTGGCCTCCATGAAGGAGGATGATTTTTATGCGAGCGAGCGATCCGCCGTCATGGGTGACGCGGGCGAACTGCGTATCGAGTGGATCGGCGAGGACGGACAAACCCTGGCCCTGAAGGAAGGCTTGGCGGTCCAGGTCGGGGAAGTCATCGACGCGGCGGTCATGCGCCGTGCCGCCTTGCGCGCCTATTATGCGCGTGAGATCGAGGATGCACGGGCGAATGGGGTGCTGCTGTCCCTGCACCTGAAGGCTACCATGATGAAGGTGTCCGACCCGATCATGTTCGGTCACGCAGTCACCGTGTTCTTCGAGCAGGTGTTCAATAAACACGCCGAGCGTTTTCAGGAACTGGGCGTGGATCCACGCAATGGCCTGGGTGATCTCCATGCCAAATTGGCAGACCTGCCGGCACAGGAACGAGCCGTCATCGAAGCGGACCTCCAGGCGGTCTATGCACAACGTCCGGCGCTGGCCATGGTGGATTCCGACAAGGGGATCACGAACCTGCACGTGCCAAGCGATGTGATCATCGATGCCTCCATGCCCGCGGCCATTCGTTCCTCAGGGAAGATGTGGGGACCTGATGGCAAGTTGCACGATACCAAGGCGCTGATCCCGGACCGCTGTTACGCGGGGATCTACCAGGAAGTCATCGATTTCTGCAAACAACACGGCGCCTTCGAGGTGGCCACCATGGGTAGTGTCAGCAATGTGGGTCTGATGGCGCAGAAGGCCGAGGAATACGGTTCCCACGACAAGACCTTCGAGATCGCCGCGAAGGGCCGGGTGCGCGTGGTAGATGCGGCCGGGAAGACGTTGCTGGAACATACCGTGGAGGAGGGCGATATCTGGCGTATGTGCCAGACCCGGGACCTGCCCATCCGCGACTGGGTGAAATTGGCCGTAACCCGTGCCCGGTTGACCGATACGCCGGCCATCTTCTGGCTGGACGAGCGTCGTGCTCACGATGCGCAGTTGATCGCCAAGGTCCGGGACTACCTCGGGGAGCAGGACACCGATGGGCTGGAGATCCGCATCCTGGCGCCGGTGGAAGCGATTCGCTACACCCTGGAGCGCGTCAAGGCCGGCCAGGACACCATTTCGGTGACCGGCAATGTGCTGCGTGACTACCTCACGGATCTGTTTCCCATCCTGGAACTCGGTACCAGTGCCAAGATGCTTTCCATCGTGCCCCTCCTGGCGGGCGGCAGCCTGTTCGAAACCGGTGCCGGCGGTTCGGCGCCCAAGCATGTGCAGCAGTTCCTCAAGGAAGGGCACCTGCGCTGGGATTCC
>DATHUT010000370.1:0-3540 GCA_035462005.1 Gammaproteobacteria bacterium
CGGTCCGGGCAGGCGCAGCGATAGGTATGCCGCCCTTGCTGGCGCAGCGGGACCCCGGTCAGGTCGTAGGGGGTGCAGGCCTTAGGCGTGGCGCCGAACTGGCGCATCAGGGCCTTCCATTCCCGGCCATGGGGTTTGGCGTCCGGATGCAGCAGGTGCACGATGTAGTGGGCGACCTCGTGGGCCACGGTATCGAACTGATGGTGGACCAGGTCGGCCGCGAATACCCAGGGATTGTAGCGGATGGCGTATTCCCGTTGCCTGCCCTGGCAACGGAAGCGGAACTGGCCGGCGGCGCGGCCGCGCAGGTCGAACTGTACGGCGATGGGCGCGAAGGTCTGCTGGTACAGGCGCGCGGCCTCCTCGATGCGGGCGGCGGTGAGGTCGCGGATTTGCTGCTGTTGCACGGAGGTCAGCGGCATCAGCGCAGTACACCCGGTGGCGGGGTATAGTTGTCCAGCACACTGATGTAGTTGACCCGTTCGTAGGCGGCGGGGTCGATGGCGTGCTGCTGGCTCAGGCTGCCCTTGAGCTGGCGCACCGATTCGTATTCGTGCTCGTCCAGCCAGTGCTGCATATCCTTCAGTACCCTCGCCAGGTGTTGCGGGCCCTGTTCCAGCAGGGCGCTGCACAGGTGGGTGACGTCGGCACCGGCCAGCAGGGCCTTGAGCATGTCCTCGGCGGTGTGAAAGCCGCCGGTGACCGCCAGGGAAAGATTGACCCGACCGTGCAATAGCGCCGTCCAACGTACCCGCAGCAGCGCCTCGTGGGAGCTGGAAAGGTTCAGGGTGGGGGTGATTTTCAGTGTCTCCAGGTCGATGTCCGGCAAGTAGAAGCGGTTGAACAGCGCCACCCCGGAGGCTCCCGCCTCCTCCAGGCGCTGGATAAAATGCAGCGGCGAGCTGAACTGGGACGACAGCTTCATGGTGACGGGGAGGGATACCTGTTGCCGCAGCTGCCGCAGGATATCGATGTAGCGCTGTTCCACATCATGGCTGGATTCCGCCAGGTTGGCGGCGATGTAATAGACGTTCAGTTCCAGGGCATCGGCACCGGCTTGCTCCAGCAGCTTTCCGTACTCGACCCAGCCGCCCAGGGTAGTGCCGTTGAGACTGGCGATGATGGGGATGTCGAGTGCCTTCAACCGGCGCAGTTGTTCCAGGTAACCGTCCAGGTAACTATGGTAGTCGACGGGCACGGGGTGAAAGCTGTCGGCTTCCCCATGGCCGATCCCCTGCTGGTGCAGAAAACGCGCCAGCTGCTGTTCCTCCTGCTCGATCTTCTCCTCGAACAGGGAGTACATCACCAGCGCCGACGCTCCGGCATCGCGTAGCCGCGTCGCCGTATCCAGCTCGCGGCTCAGCGGCGAGGCCGAGGGCACCAGCGGGTTGGCCAGCCGCAGGCCGAGGTATTCCGTGCTCAGATCCGCCATGGTTCGTGCTCCATTAGGAAAAACACCGATTTTCGATTTTCACCGCAAAGGCGCAAAGGCCGCAAAGTAAACAATCGGTTAGGAAGCCCTGATTAATGTCCCGTTTGTCATTCCCGCGAAGGCGGGAATCCAAGTTTTTGAAATACCTGGATTCCCGCCTTCGCGGGAATGACGAATAAATCAGAGCTTCCTTCAGTCTAGCGATTATAAAGATTTGCTTTGCGGCCTTTGCGCCTTTGCGGTTAATCGGTTTTTCCATCATTTCCGTCCGACGCCGATGTGTCCAGGTCGGGTTCGCTCCAGTCCATATCCGCCAGTTGCTTGTAGTGGCGATAGCGTTGCCGCACCTCATGCTGGGCCTGTTCCAGGAAGGCCTCGGCCGCTTCAGGATGGGTCTGCCATAACATGCTGAAACGGGTCTCGCTCTCGACGAACGCCCGGTAGGGGATGGAGGGCTCGGCGGAATCCAGCTGCAGGGGGTTGCGGCCCTCCGCGGCTCGCGCGGGATGGTAGCGGAACAGGGGCCAGTGGCCGCTCTTCACCGCCAGTTCCTGCTGCTGGTGGTTGTGGGACAAGTCCACGCCATGGGCGATGCAGGGCGAGTAGGCGATGATCAAGGAAGGACCCGGATGGGCCTCCGCCTCCAGGAAGGCGCGCAGGGTTTGCACGTCCTTGGCGCCATAGGCCACGTGGGCGACATACACGTGGCCGTAGTCCATGGCCAGCAGGGCCAGGTCCTTCTTGGCGGTGGGCTTGCCGCCGGCGGAGAACTTGGCCACGGCACCGAGCGGGGTGGCCTTGGAGGTCTGGCCGCCGGTGTTGGAATAGACCTCGGTGTCCAGCACCAGGATATTGACGTCGGCGCCCGAGGCCAGTACATGGTCGAGGCCGCCGTAGCCGATGTCGTAGGCCCAGCCATCGCCGCCCACGATCCAGACACTCTTGCGGCACAGATTCTCCGCCAGTTGCAGCAGACTACGCGCGCGTGGATCGTCACTGCCCTGCAGGGTCTCGCGCAAGCGGGCGACGCGCTGGCGTTGTTCGTGGATACCGGCCTCGTCATGCTCATCGGCCTGGAGGATGGCATCCACCAGTTCCCCGTCGAGGTCATCACGCAGCACTTCCAGCAGTTCCCGTGCCTGGGCGCGCTGCTGGTCGATGGCGACGCGGATGCCCAGGCCGAACTCGGCATTGTCCTCGAACAGTGAATTGTTCCAGGCCGGACCACGGCCCTCGCCATTGACCGCCCAGGGGGTGGTGGGCAGGTTGCCGCCATAGATGGACGAACAGCCGGTGGCATTGGCCACCACCATGCGATCGCCAAACAGCTGGGAGGCCAGCTTGAGGTAGGGGGTCTCGCCGCAGCCGACGCAGGCGCTGGAAAACTCGAACAGGGGCTGCATGGCCATGGAGCCCTTGAGGGTGTTGGTCTTGATCAGGCGCCGGTCGTAGTTGGGCAGGGTGAGGAAGAAGTCCCAGTTGCGCCGCTCCTGCTCGCGCAGCGGCGGTTGTGGCGCCATGTTGAGTGCCTTGCGGCTGGCGTTGGATTTGTCGCGGATGGGGCAGATGTCCACGCACAGGCCGCAGCCGGTGCAGTCCTCCGGCGCCACCTGGTAGCTGATGCGCAGGCCCTTGGGGAAATCCTTGCCCAGCATGGGATGGGACAGGAAACCCCCGGGCGCATCGGTTAGCGCCTCCTCGGGATAGATGTTGCTGCGAATGGCGGCGTGCGGGCAGACCAGCGGGCACTTGCCACACTGGGTACAGAGCTCCGGATCCCACACCGGAATCTCCAGCGCCAGGTTGCGCTTTTCATAGGCGGCGGTGCCGAGCGGAAAGCTGCCATCGGCGGGCAGGCGGCTGACGGGGATCCGGTCGCCGCGCCCGGCGATGATCTCGGCAGTGATTTCGCGCACGAAGGCCGGGGCCGTGTCCGGTACCGGCGCGGGGATGTCGAAGTCGCTGTCCGCAGTATCGGGGACGGGGATCTCGTGCAGGCCGGCCAGGCTGGCGTCGATGGCCTTGAAGTTGATCTCCACGATGCGCTTGCCCTTGCGGCCATAGGTCTTGCGCACCGCTTCCTTGATGGCGTCGATGGCCTGTTCGCG
>DATHUT010000371.1:0-19007 GCA_035462005.1 Gammaproteobacteria bacterium
TCGGTTACCGCGATAGCGACCACCAGCAGGCCGTGGAACTGTTCATGCGCGATTACTTCCGCAATGTGCAGGAACTCAACCGCCTGAATGAGATGCTGCTGCAGCTGTTCCGCGAGGTGATTCTGCATGCCGGCGATACTACCGAGCCCCATATCATCAACGAACGCTTCCAGTCCATCAAGGGCTTCCTCGAGGCGCGCGACGACCAAGTGTTCCGACGCGACCCCTGCGCCCTGCTGGAGGTCTTCCTGCTGCTGCAACAGCACCCGAAGCTGGAGGGCGTGCGCGCCTCCACCATCCGCCTGATCCGCGCCCACACCTGGCTGATCGATGAAACCTTCCGCCAGGATCCCAGGGCCCGCCGTCTGTTCATGGAGATCTTCCGTCAGCCCACGGGGCTGACCCTGGTGCTGCGCAAGATGAATCGCTACGGCGTACTGGCAGCCTATATCCCCGTATTCGCCCGCATCGTGGGGCAGATGCAGTACGACCTGTTTCACGTGTACACCGTGGACGAACACACCCTGTTCCTGGTGCGCAACCTGCGCCGCTTCACCGTGGAACGGTTTGCCCATGAGTTCCCGCTCTGCAGCGAAGTCATCCAGACCCTCCCCAAGCCGGAATTGCTCTACCTCGCCGGCCTGTTCCACGACATTGCCAAGGGGCGCGGCGGGGATCATTCCGAGCTGGGAGCCAAGGACGCCTATGACTTCTGCATCCTTCACGAGTTGGAGAAAAAGGATGCCGAGCTGGTCGCCTGGCTGGTGCGCCAGCACCTGCTGCTGTCCACTACCGCCCAGCGCCAGGACATCAGCGATCCCGCCGTCATCCACGGCTTCGCGGAGAAGATCGGCGACCCGGTGCGGCTCGACTACCTGTACCTGCTGACCGTCGCCGACATTCGCGCCACCAACCCTGAGTTGTGGAACTCGTGGAAGGAAGCCCTGCTGCAGGAACTCTTCATCCAGACCCGCCAGGCCCTGCGGCGCGGCCTGGACGAACCCGTTGAACAGGCAGAATGGATCCTGGACACACAGGAACAGGCTGGCGAGTTGATCCTTGAGGCCGGCCTCGACCCGGCGGACGTGGCGGCCCTGTGGGATACCCTCGAGGATGATTACTTCCTGCGTCACAGTCCCGACGAAATCGCCTGGCAGGCCGGCGTCATCCTCGGCGCGCCCGCCGACCAGGACACCCTGGTCGCCCTGCGCACCCTGCCCCAGGGCGGCGGCACCCAACTGTTTCTCTACACCTGCCTGAGCAGCAACCTGTTCAGCCTCACCACCGCCCTGCTCGACCAGCTCGGCCTCAGCATCATGGACGCGCGCATCGTCACCTCGCGCAAGCAATGCGCCCTCGACACCTACGTGGTCATGGAGCGAGAAGGCGCCGCCACCCAGGGCCCCTTCCGCAACGAGGAGATCCGCACTGCGCTGCTGAAACGCCTGCGTTCCGGCACCACCACGCCACCGCCGGTCACCCGCCGTGCCCCGCGCCAGCATCAACACTTCCACATCCCCACGCAGATCCGGTTTCCAGACCAGGAACCCGGCGAACGCACCATGGTGGAGGTCATCACCAGCGACCGTCCCGGCTTGCTGTCGCGCATCGGCCAGGCCTTCAACGCCTGCAAGGTCTCCCTGGAAAACGCCCGCGTCGCCACCTTTGGCGCACGCGCCGAGGATGTGTTCTACGTGGTCAACGAGGATGGCTCGGTGCTGGACGAGGCGCAGCAGGAGCGATTAAAGGAGACCTTACTGCAGCACCTGGAGTAATGGCATCTGTAGGAGCGGGCTCTGCACGCGAACTGGAAGCCGTGGACCGTTCGCGGGCAGAGCCCGCTCCTACAGGACCTTCCCGACCCGAAACTCATCCATCACGAAGCTGGCACTGGCTTTAGGTAATGGGCGGGAATGCTGGTAGACTACGGCGAGCATCACCCGGGGCAGGAGCCGGGACGTGACCCCGACTTTACGTATACTCATCAAACCCCAGTGGTATCCATGCAGCGTCTTGTAGTTCTTCTGGCACTCCCTTTGCTGTCGATTTCCTTCCCCAGCCATGGCGAACCCGAAGGAGATATGGCCGCCGGCCTGGAACAGGCCTACCTGCAGGATCTGCCCATCGTGCTGTCGGCCACCCGCCTGGCACAGCCCCTGTCGGAAGCCCCCGTGGCCATGACGGTCATCGACCGCGAAATGATCCAGGCCTCCGGCGCCCGCACCATTCCGGAGTTGCTGCGCCTGGTGCCCGGCTTCCAGGTGGGCTATTTCGACGGCAATTCGCCGGTGGCCACCTACCACGGCCATGGCGATGAACTTTCCCGCCGCGTGCAGGTACTGATCGACGGGCGCTCCATCTACATCCCCGCCCTGGCCGCCGTGCAATGGTCGGAGGAGATCATCACCCTGGAGGAGATCGAGCGCATCGAGGTCACTCGCGGCCCCAATGCCGCCTCCTACGGCAACAATGCCTTCCTCGCCGTCATCAACATCACCACCCGCCACGCCATCGAAGACCAGGGCCACAAGCTCAAGCTGACAGGCGGTTCCCGTGACACGAGGGATGCCCTGTACCGCTTCGGGGGAAAAACCGATACGGTTGATTACCGCGTCACCCTGGGCACCCGGAACAATGAAGGGACGGACGCACTCAATGATTACACCCATGCTGACTACCTGAGTTACCGCATCGATCATCGAATCGACAACTACAACCAGTTGATGTACCAGGGCGGATTCAAGGATACCCAACTGGGCGATCACGAACCGCCACCGGACCATGAGAACCGCTCCAGCTCCGCCTTCCAGTGGCTGAAATGGGAGCATGTCAGCCCTGCGGCCAACACCACCTCGGTGCAGTATTACTACAATTACAACCACCAGGAGCTGACCAACGAAAATCGGGTCATCAAACTGGGTGCCGATTCACCCGAACCGGTGCGGGCGTTTCTCGATCCCATTGATGCCTTTCCCGCCGCGGCCATCAAAATCCGTTCTGAACGCCATGATGTGGAACTGCAACATACCCATCATTTCGAGAAACTAAGGCTGGTATCCGGTCTCAGCGCGCGCCTGGACATCGTGTCCGCGGAAAACGTCTTTGTCAGCAACGACACGCAGCACCATCGCCTCTATCGGGCGTTTTCCCATGGGGAATACCGCATTGCCCCGGATTTCCTGTTCAATGCCGGCCTGATGGTGGAAAACAATGATATCTCCGGTACTGATTACGCACCGCGCATCGCTTTCATCCATCACATCGATGACAACCACAGCGTGCGCCTGGGCACCTCCCGCGCCACACGCACCCCCACCCTGTATGACCAGAACGCCTATGTGCGCACCAACCAGCGGCTTACCCAGGATGGCGGCCAGCCGCTCAGTCCGGTCTACACCAGCCTGATCGGCGGCACCGATGTGCTCAACCTGGTGCAGCTCATCTCCCCCACCGACATGCAGTCGGAACAGATCCAGAGCGTGGAACTGGGTTACATCGGGCACCTGCTGGATAACAGGCTGCTGCTGGACGTCAAGCTGTTCAAGGACAAAACCGACCGGCTGATTTTCGACACCTCCAGCACCAGCCAACTGCCCGCACCGGAAGACAACTTCGATGGTGAGGCCCAGTGGGCGCTCAACAGCCACAGGTCCCGCATGCAGGGCCTGGAGATCGCCGTCGACTACAAGCCCACCACACGCACCCGTGTCTATGGCTATTACGCCTATATCGACATCGATGCCGAGATGTATGACCCGCGGGGCAACAGCAGCGACATCCGCCGACTCGAGGTATCCGCCCCCACCAACAGTTATGGCCTGATGCTGATACGGCATTTTGCCGGCAATGTCGATCTCGGCATCAGTTATTTCCGTGTGGGTGAAATGGACTGGCTGGACCGCACCGGCTCCAGCGCCGAACCCTTCCAGGACCGTTCCGCCCAGCCCTACGACAAGCTGGACATCAAGATCAGCAAGACCCAGAAGATCGGCACAGGCCGGCTTTATTACGCATTAACGTTACAAAACCTGCTCGAAGACTATTACGATTACAACAAGACCCGCTACACCGACGCCACCCAGACCGTTGTGGAGTCCTCCTCCAGTAGCATCAACGGCAACGGCAGCCTGCAGGACAGGCGGGTGTACCTGGAACTGAGCTGGATGTTCAATTAGGGAGCCACTGATCAACCCGTCATGGACGCGCCTACCGGTAATCCGGATTCGGGTGGTCAAAGCGGCAACCGGCATCCCATTCGCTGCGTTGATTACCGTGCGCCGGAATGCCGCCGGCATCTTTTATCAGCCGAGCCATGTGCATCAGATTCCATGTCATGAAGGTAGTATTGCGCTGGGTAAAGTCGTTTTCTGGCCCACCCGAACCCTCGTCCGCATAGGATGGGCCGGGGCCGGCTTCGCCGATCCAACCGGCATCTGCCTGTGGGGGAATGACATAGCCCAGGTGTTGCAACGCGTAGAAAATCGTCATCGCGCAGTGTTTGAGCCCATCCTCGTTGCCGGTAATGATGCATCCGCCCATGCGGCCGTAATAAAGATACTGTCCCTTGTCGTTCAGCTTGCCGGATTCCCCATAAAGCCGTTCAATGATTCGGCGGCAGACCGAGCTTTCCTCCCCCAGCCAGATGGGTGTACCGATCACCAGAATATCGGCATTGAGAACCTTGCGGCGCAGTTCGGGCCAGTCGTCACGAGCAAATCCGTGCTCAGTCATGTCTGGATAGACGCCCGGCGGCAGATCATAATCGACAGGCCTGATCACCTCCGTACCAACCCCGTTTGCATCCATGATCGCTCTCGAGACCTCGATCAGGACTTCAGTGTGCGACAGCGTCCCTGTCGGTTTCAGGGTGCAATTAAGAAAAAGGGCAGAAAGCCCCGAAAAGTCGAACTTGTGCCCCTTGCACAAAGCCTGCTGCTTCTCGTTCATCGCCATGTTTGGGTCCTCCACTACTCACGCTGACCATCAGGCGCATACCCCTTCATCTGGGCAGATATATGCAATCGAACTCAACAGCGTGAGGAAACCTTAACTCGCTGATCGGATACAGTCCGCTCACCTCAAATCCATTGGCCTTGAATAACGCCAGGGAATCCCCAAATGTCGGCATATTTTGATATATCGACATGACGGAAACCTCGGTTTGAACGCCACGTATACTATCCAGACAGCCCGAACAGCCTTCAAAGACATCAAGGTCAAACCCCTGGGTGTCGAGCTTTAAAAAGACATTCTTGAATCCATATTCATCCTTGAGGCCTTGCATCATCTGGTCCAGTCTTTTCACCTGGACTTCGACTCTCTCCACAACCCGGTTTTCTCCCTGGAACTGCTCGGTTTCCGAATCATCAGGCTCGAGAAAAGAATTAAAGACGCTGGACTCCATGATATTCAGTACGAGCATGGAAGTTTCTTTCCCCAACGCACAGTCTTGGATCACCCACTTATCATCCATCCGCTGGGCTTCTCTGAGTGCGGTAATATTGCTGGGGTCCGGCTCGAATGAAATAATCAATCCCTCATATCCGACCTGATCCCGAAGGAACTTTCGGTATTGACCAACATTCGCTCCCACATCAACAATGCAGTCAATGCGATACTCCGCAATAACTCTCCTCAGGCGCTGTACAAAAAAATATTTACCCAATCTCCATTTCGGGATCAAGGCATAACCAAGCCTATCGGCTATCCGCGTTATCAGGTTTTTCAATATCACCCCCCCACATTTTCCTGCGCCATACAAAAGAAGGCCTGGCAGGGTTTACTGAATATCGCCAAGCGACTCACGTTTTCTGAACCTGGATGTCATTATGCGCCGGCAGGAATCAAATCCCCGGGCAGCAGCAATCACTATCCTACGCTCCGCTCGATGATTTCCACCGCATTCCCGTCTGGGTCGCGGCAGAACAGCGCCCGCCGTCCCGAGCGGCTGAGGGTATGGGCGATGCCGGCCTCCTCCAGTGCCTGTACCACGGGTGCCAGTTCCGCCACGGTCAGGGCAAAGTGCCGGTCGCGGCCGCCGTGTGCGGGACGTCCTTCGATGGGATCGGGATTGGGCAGTTCCAGCAGGTGGATCTGTGACTCGCCCAGTTGCAGCCAGGCGCCGGGATAGCCGAGGTCGGGGCGCTGATCGTCGGTGTCCAGGCCGAGCACGCCGCGGTAGAAATCCAGGGCACGTTCCGTGTCGGCCACGATGATGCTCACATGATGCAACTGGGCAACGGGTTTCATGGTCACACTCCTCCGCGCCGGCGTGCGCTTATGAAGGCGGCGGTGACGATCAGGGCGCCACCGATCCATTCCTGGGGGTGGACCGTTTCCCCGGCCAGCCACCAGGCCGACAGGGCACCGACCACCAGCTCCACCGGCAGGATGATGGCGGAACGTTGTACCGGCAGGCGGCTGACGCCATACAGTACCGCCAGGGTCATGATGACGAATCCGAACCAGCCCAGCAGTATGGCGCCAATCCAGGGGCCCGGCCCCACCGCCGGCCAGGCCGGCTGCAGCAGCAACAGGCCGGCCATGGTCACCACCAGCACCCCGCACCAGCTGGCCACGGTCTTCACCCCCAGGGATACCTGCTCCAGGCGCCGGGCCAGTACATTGGTAAGGGCAAAGGCGAAGCCTGAGGACAGGGCCAGCCAGTCGGCTCCGTCCTGGGGCCAGGGCCAGCCCAGGGCTGGGTTCCACAACATGACCAGGGCACCTGCCAGGGCCAACACCAGCAGGATCAGGCTGGCAGGCTGCAATCGCTCCCCCAGCAGCAGCCAGGCCAGCAGCAGGGACCAGAGCGGGGACAGGAAGAACAACAGCAGCACCCGCACCACCGTGCCGTCCAGCATTGCGAGGATGAAGGACACATTGAGCCAGCCGGAGGCCAGGGCCATGAGCAGCAGCCACCACCCGCCGTGCGCACCGTCCCGCAGCATGCGCCACAATACGGGTAGTCCCAGCAACAGGGCCGCGGCATAGGCCGCCAGGGACACCCACAGGCCGTCGAGGCCCGCCGTTTCCAGCAGCCGCAAGGGGTACCAGACCAGGCCCCACAGGGTCGCGGACAACAGCAGGCTCAGCACCGCGAAGGTATGTTCGTCAGGTTTGGATGCCCCCATGGGATGCCGTATACTGCCGCCTCGTTTTTGCTTGCCCCGCATGGTAATCGCTCGGGGGCCACAGCCGCCACCGTCACTGGATCCTTAGATCGCAATGAACCCCCGCCTCAGCCACCTGCAGCCCTACCCCTTCGAGCGCCTGAACCAGCTCAAGGCCGGCATCGTGCCGCCGGCAGACCGGACCCACATCGCCCTGTCCATCGGCGAGCCGCGCCACCCCACCCCGGCGCTGATCACCGAGGCCCTGATGGAACACCTGCACGGCCTGGCGGTGTACCCCACCACCCGTGGTGGCGATGCCCTGCGCACGACCATCGCCCGCTGGGCGGAGCGACGCTTCGCCCTTGCGGGCGGACTGGATGCCCAGTCCCAGGTGTTGCCGGTGAACGGCACCCGTGAGGCCCTGTTCGCCTTCGCACAGGCGGTGGTGGAGCCGGGCCGGGACGCCGCCGTGCTGATGCCCAACCCCTTTTACCAGATCTACGAGGGCGCGGCCCTGTTGGCCGGAGCCGAGCCGGTGTTCCTCAACACCACTGCGGACACCGGCTATACGCCCGATTTCGACGCCGTCACTCCGGACCAGTGGCAGCGCTGCCAGCTCCTGTATATCTGTTCACCCGGCAATCCCACTGGCGCCGTGCTCGATCTGGAGACCCTGCAAAAGCTCATCCGGCTCGCCGACGCGCATGACTTCGTCATCGCCTCCGACGAATGTTACTCGGAAATCTACCTTGACGAGGACCGGCCGCCGCCGGGCCTGCTGCAGGCAGCGGCTGCCATGGGGCGCCATGACTACCGCCGCTGCGTGGTCTTCCACAGCCTGTCCAAGCGCAGTAACGCCCCCGGCCTGCGTTCGGGCTTCGTGGCCGGCGATGCCGACATCCTGCGCGATTTCCTGCTCTACCGCACCTATCACGGCTGCGCCATGTCGCTGGCCGTGCAGGCCGCAAGCGAGAAGGCCTGGCAGGATGAGAACCATGTACGGGGCAACCGCGACGCCTACCGTGAAAAATTCGCCGCCGTGCTGGAGATCCTGCAGCCGGTGCTGCCGGTACAGGCGCCGCCAGCCAGCTTCTATCTCTGGCCCGAGGTGCCGGGCAGCGACACGGGATTCGCCCGTGAGCTGTTCGCCCGCGAACATGTCACCGTGCTACCGGGCAGCTTTCTGTCGCGCGATACCGAGGCGGGCAATCCCGGCCTCAACCACGTGCGCCTGGCGCTGGTGGCGCCATTGGAGGATTGCATCGAGGCCGCGCGTCGCATCCGCCGCTTCGTCGAGACCCGCCAGGCATGACACCCCATCCTGTAGGAGCGGCCTCTGGCCGCGAAGGCCTGTCGGAATTCCGGGCTATTCGCGGCCGAAGGCCGCTCCTACACAGTGCCCTGATGACCGACGGGATAGGTATTTACGCGCGCCCCCCCTATAATCCCCTCCAGCAAAAATTTCGTGTATCCCAAGGAGAACCCCATGTCCGACATCCAGTCCATCATCGAAGAGGCCTTCGAGCGCCGCGCCGACATCACCCCCCGCTCCGTCGAGCCGCTGGTGAAGGAAGCCACCCTGGAAGCCATGCGCCTGCTGGATGCGGGCCAGGCGCGCGTGGCGGAGAAGAAGGATGGCAAGTGGATCGTCAACGAATGGCTGAAGAAGGCTGTGCTGCTGTCTTTCCGCATCGAGGACAACGAATTCATGAAGGGCGGCTTCACCAACTACTACGACAAGGTGCCCTCCAAGTACGCCGACTTCAACTCGCGTGATTTCCGCGAGGGCGGCGTGCGTGTGGTGCCGCCGGCCACGGCGCGGCGCGGTTCCTACATCGCCCCCGGTGTGGTGCTCATGCCCTCCTACGTGAACATCGGCGCCTACGTGGATTCCGGCACCATGGTAGACACCTGGGCCACGGTGGGTTCCTGCGCCCAGATCGGCAAGAACGTTCATCTGTCCGGCGGCGTCGGCATCGGCGGCGTGCTGGAACCGCTACAGGCCGCGCCCACCATCATCGAGGACAACTGCTTCATCGGCGCCCGCTCCGAGGTGGTGGAAGGGGTGATCGTCGAAGAAGGCTCGGTGATCTCCATGGGCGTGTACATCGGCCAGAGCACCAAGATCTACGACCGCGAGACCGGCGAGGTAATCTACGGACGCGTGCCCGCCGGCTCGGTGGTGGTATCCGGCAACCTGCCCTCCAAGGACGGCACGTACAGCCTCTACTGCGCCGTGATCGTCAAGAAGGTGGACGAGAAGACCCGCGGCAAGGTGGGCATCAATGAGCTGCTGCGGGATATTTGAAAAAAACCTTTATCACCGCAAAGGCGCAGAGAACGCAAAGAAAATCGTGATGGATATTATGCGAGCATCTGATCAAGCCTGTTTTCGTCATTCCGGCGCATGCCGGAATCCATGTCCTTAATAAAGGCTGGATTCCGGCATGCGCCGGAATGACGGGTTGGTCGGACCTTCCTTTGGTTCTCTTTGCGCCCTTTGCGCCTTTGCGGTGAATATATAACCCCATGATCACTCTCTACGGCATCAAGAACTGCGACACCGTGAAGAAGGCCCGCGCCTGGCTCGACGCCCATGGCGTGGACTACTGCTTCCATGATTTTCGCGCCGACGGCCTGGACGAGAAGCAGTTGCGCGCCTGGGTGCGCGAACTGGGCTGGGAGACCCTGCTCAACCGCCGCGGCACCACCTGGCGCAAGCTGCCGGAGAAGACCCGCGAGAACATCGACGAGGCCGGCGCCATCAGGGTCATGCTGTCGGAGCCAGCCATTATCAAGCGGCCGGTGCTGGACCTGGGTAAGGAACGCAAGGTGGGCTTCAAGCCGGCCGAATACGAGGCACTATTCGCATTCCTGGGTACCCTGTAGCTGGCTCACAGGAAAACAAAACCCGTCCCCGCACCACACACGACAGCGGAACCATACCCAAACAGGTAGAATCGCCCCATGTCCGACACCCTCGCCCTCGCCAAGGACCTGATCGCCCGCGCCTCTGTGACCCCGGAAGACGCCGGCTGCCAGGACACCATGATCCGCCGCCTGGAGGCCATCGGCTTCCGCGCCGAGCGATTGCGCTTCGGCGCGGTGGACAACTTCTGGGCGCGGCGTGGCGACCAGGCGCCACTGCTGGCCTTTGCCGGCCACACCGACGTCGTCCCCACCGGCCCCCTCGAACGCTGGCAGTCCGCCCCCTTCACCCCCACGGAGCGCGACGGCATGCTCTACGGCCGTGGCGCCGCCGATATGAAGGGCAGCCTGGCCGCTATGGTGACCGCCTGCGAACGCTTCGTGAGCGCGCATCCCGACCATCAGGGCTCCATCGCCTTTCTTGTCACCAGCGACGAGGAAGGCCCCTCCGTGGACGGCACCGTCAAGGTGGTGGAATGGCTGGAGGCACGCAATGAAAAGATCGACTGGTGTCTGGTGGGTGAACCTTCCAGCAACCAGGTGCTCGGCGATGTCATCAAGAACGGCCGACGCGGGTCCCTCGGCGGCAAGCTGCGCGTGCTCGGCAAGCAGGGCCATGTGGCCTACCCGCACCTGGCCGACAATCCCGTGCATCGCCTGGCGCCTGCCCTGGCCGAGCTGTGCGCCCTGGAATGGGATCAGGGCAACGAGTATTTCCCGCCCACCAGCCTGCAGATATCCAATATCCATGCCGGCACCGGCGCCGACAACGTCATCCCCGGCGAGGTGGAGGTCTGGTTCAACCTGCGCTTCTCCACTGAACAGACCGAGGCCGGTATCCGCGCGCGTATCGAGGAGCTGCTCGACCGCCACGGCCTGCGCTACGAACTGCAATGGCGCCTGTCCGGCAACCCCTTCCTCACGCCCGTGGGCGAACTGGTGGAGGCGGTGCGTGGCGCCATCCAGGAGGTGTGCGGTATCGAGACGCAACTGTCCACCAGTGGCGGCACCTCCGACGGCCGCTTCATCGCGCCCACTGGCGCCCAGGTGGTGGAGCTGGGGCCTCTCAACGCCACCATTCACCAGATCGACGAATGCGTGGCCAGCGCGGATCTCGATCGCCTGTCGGCCATCTACGAGGACATGCTGACGCGGTTGCTGGCGCGTGGTTGACCCGACCGGTAGCGGGGTCGACAATACCCGCCAAGGGGGTATCGACCACAATGAGAAAATCATCCATCCATCCACTCTGGTCCATCGTACTGCTCGCGCTGTTGCTCAACGGCTGTTCCATGGGCCAGATGGTGGCACGCACCTCCGTGACCATGCTCGACGGTGGTGTCGAGGCGCTGAATCGCGAGCCCGACTACGAACTGGCCCGCGAGGCCATCCCCGCCAACCTCAAGCTCCTGGAAGGTCTGATCTACAAGGATCCGGGAAACCTCGCCCTGCGCCTGTATACCGCCCAGGGCTTCTACGGGTACGCCTTCGGCTTCATCGAACTGGACGATCCCAAGCGGGCCGCGGAACTCTACCGCCGGGGCTATGAACACGGACGCGAGGGCCTGGGCCACCTGGGGGTCGACCTCGAGCTGGAAAGCGCCTCCCCTGATGCCATCCGCGCCGCCGTGGCGTCACTGGGTGCCGATGCCGTGCCGTTGCTGTTCTGGACCGCCTCCAACTGGGCCAAGCGCATCGACCTCGACCGCACCAACCCTGCCATGATCGCCCAACTATCCGGTACCGCGGCCCTCATGGAGCGTGTAGTGGAGCTCGAGCCCGTCTATCACCATGCCAGTCCCGACCTGTTTTTCGCCGTCTACTACGGGAGTCGTGCCCCCATGTTCGGTGGCGACTACGACCGTTCGGCAGCCCACTTCGCCCGCGCCAACGAATTGAACTCGGATCGCCTGTTGCTGGCCGATGTGCTGTACGCGGAATACCTGGCGCGCCAACGGCTCGACCAGGAGGCCTTCCATCAGCGCCTGACGCGGGTACTCGAGGCACCGGCGGGCCTGTTGCCGGAAATGGAACTGGCGAATGCCATCGCCAAGCGCCGCGCCGCCTGGCTGCTGGAAAAAGAACAGGAGTGGTTCTGATGAATGGATGCTCGCACCCGGCGCAGGATCATCCCCCTGTAGGAGCGGCCTTGGCCGCGAATGTTCGCGGGCAGAGCCCGCTTCTACAGAGGGGCATTGGTAGTATGTGGCAGAGAACCCTGCTCGCCGTGTGCCTGCTGCTGCTCGCCACCGGCGCCTACGCCAAACCCGAGTTCGAACTCAAGTTCGCCACCCTCGCCCCACCCGGCTCCACCTGGATGGTATTGCTGGAGGAATGGGCCGCCGAGGTGCGCGAGCGTAGCGAAGGACGGCTTGCGTTCAAGTTCTATC
The DNA here is from genome assembly GCA_035462005.1 of Gammaproteobacteria bacterium. Lineage (GTDB taxonomy): Bacteria > Pseudomonadota > Gammaproteobacteria > DSM-19610 > DSM-19610 > JAIVHA01. Next base: position 12,434 of record DATHUT010000371.1, read on the forward strand.
CCGGCGGCATCCAGGGTGACGAGCCCGATGTTCTGAAAAAGATGCGCTTCGGCCAGGTACACGGTGGCGCCTTCAGTGGCCATGGCATCGGCGAGATGTATTCTCCGGCCAGGGTGCTGGAACTGCCTTTCCTGTTCGAGAATTTTGCCGAGATCGACTACGTACGCGAGCACTTCACGCCACGATTCGAGGAAGGTTTTCAGGACAATGGCTACGAATTACTGGGCTGGATGGAAGTGGGATTCGTGCACATCTTCTCCAAGCAGCCGGTGGCAAGCGTGGACGCCCTCAAGTCGCGCCGCGTCTGGCTGTGGCAGGGTGACCCGCTGGGTCGCGCCTTCTTCAACGCCAGCGGGGTCTCCCCCGTGCCCCTCTCCATCATCGACGTATTCACCAGCCTGTCCACCGGCCTCATCGACACGGTGTACAGCACACCCCTGGCTTCCATCGCCCTGCAATGGTTCACCAAGACCGACTATGTCTCGGAGACGCCCCTGACCAACGCCATGGGCGCCCTGGTGGTCAGCAAGCGCTTTTATGACCGTCTGCCGAAGGAGCTGCAAGCGCTGCTGCGGGAGACCGGCCAGGAGACCGGCCAACGCCTGATCGAGGCCAGCCGCATCGATAACGACAAAAGCATGGTCGAGCTGCGCAAGCGCGGCTTGACGGTGGTGGCGGCCAGCGAGGGCATGCGCGAAGCGGAACTGCGCGCCATCTCCGACCGCGCCGCGCGCGAACTCATGGACAGCGGTTACATCCCCGAAGCCCTGATCGAGGAAACCCGCCGCCTGATCGACCAGCAGCGGGCCCAGGCCGCCGCAGAACCCGTCACGGCACCCTGAACTTGGCCCTACTGGCCGACATCCAGGCCCGCCTGCTGCGTATCGAACGCTGGATCGGCGGTACCTGCCTGCTGCTGTTGTTGGTCCTGGCCCTGGTCCAGATCGTCGTCCGCAACTTCCTTTCCATCGGCCTGCCCGTTGCCGACACCCTGACCCGCTACCTGGTGCTCTACGTCACCTTCTTCGGCGCCATCCTGGCCATCCATGGCCAGCGCCACATCAGCCTCGATGTGCTGTGCGTCTGGCTCGGGCAATGTTGGCGTGACCGCCTCCATCGCCCCCTGCACTTCATCGGTGCCCTGGTCACCGCCCTGCTGTGCCAGGCGGCCTGGGCGTACTGGCAGGACGAATGGGCCTACGTGCCCGACCCGGACCGCTGGATGACCCTGCTTGCTCTCATCCTGCCCGCAGGCTTCGGCCTGCTGAGCCTGCATTTTCTGCTCGCCGGGCTGATCGGCAAGCCGGCGGCGGAGCCGGAACGGCCATGATGATCCCGGTCATCGTCGGCCTGGTGCTGCTGGCCATGCTCGGGGCGCCCCTGTTCGTGGTGCTGGGTGCCGGCAGCCTGCTGGCGGCCCATTCCGCCGACCTGGTGCCGGCGGTGCTCATCATCGAGATCAGCCGCCTGGCGGCCTCGCCAAATCTCACCGCCATCCCCCTGTTCACCTTTGCCGGGGTGGTGCTAGCGGCGGGTGGCGCGGCCCAGCGCCTGGTGCGCCTGTTCAACGGCCTGCTGGGCTGGCTGCCCGGGGGTATCGCCGCCGTCGCCCTGGTGGCCTGCGCCTTCTTCACCTCCTTCTCGGGTGCCTCTGGCGTCACCATCCTGGCCCTGGGCGGCCTGCTGCTACCCATGCTGAGCCGCGCCGGCTACCCGGAGCGCTTCTCCCTGGGCCTGCTCACCTCCTCCGGGTCCTTGGGCCTGCTGTTCCCCCCCAGCCTGGCGATCCTGCTCTATGGCATCGTCGCCGGTGTCAACATCGACGAACTGTTCCTGGCCGGCCTGGTGCCGGGACTACTGTTGCTGGTGATCCTGGTCCTCTATAGCGGCCTCATCGGCAAGTTCGCCGGTGTGCCACGCCAGGCCTTTTCCTGGCCCGAGGCGCGCCAGGCGCTGCGCATGGGCATCTGGGACCTGCTGTTGCCGGTGCTGGTGGTAATTGGCATTTTCGGCGGTTTTGTCACCATCAGCGAGGCAGCCGCCTGCACCGGTCTCTATGTGCTGATCCTGGAGGCCTTCACACACCGTACCCTGAACCTGCGCCGGCAACTGATGGAGCTGCTGTCGGAGACCACCCTGCTGGTGGGCAGTATTCTCATCATCCTGGGCGTGGCCATGGGACTCACCAACCTGCTCATCGACGCACAGCTGCCCACGAGGGTACTCGAGTGGATGGAAGGCAGCGTGGACAGCAAACTCAAGTTCCTGCTGTTGTTGAACCTCTTTCTGCTCGTGGTCGGCGCGACCATGGACATCTTCTCCGCCACTGTGGTGGTCGTGCCCTTGATCCTGCCCCTGGCGCTGCTCTACGGCGTCGATCCCGTGCATCTCGGCATCCTGTTCCTCGCCAATATGGAAATCGGCTACAGCACCCCACCCGTGGGGCTGAACCTGTATATCGCCATGCAGCGCTTCCGCCGCTCCATTCTCACCCTGTTCCGCTCCGTACTGCCGTTTTTGGGCCTGATGCTGCTGTGGCTGGGCCTGGTCACCTATGTACCCTTCCTCAGTCTGTGGTGGAAATGAAAAAGTGCTACACTTTGCGCCACATTTTTCCAGGATCCCCACTTATGAAAATCGCCCAGGACAAAGTCGTCACCATCCACTACACCCTGAAAGACGCCGCCGGCGAGCAGCTCGAAAGCTCTTTCCAGGGTGAGCCACTGGCCTATCTGCACGGCCATCACAACCTCATTCCGGGTCTGGAAAAGGCCCTGCAGGAAAAAGAGGCCGGCGCCAAGCTGGAAGTGAGCCTGCCCCCGGAAGATGCCTACGGAGAACGGGACGATCGCCTGGTGGAAACCGTGCCCAAGGAAATGTTCGGTGAAGGTGTGGAATTCGAGGTCGGCATGCAGTTCCATGCCCAGAGCCAGGATGGCCAACCCTACGTGGTGTCCGTCACCGCCATCGAGGATGCTCACGTACAGGTGGACGGCAACCATCCCTTCGCCGGCGCCACCCTGAACTTCGAAGTGGAAGTGATGGATGTGCGCGATGCCACCGAGGAAGAACTCAGCCACGGCCACGTGCACGGGCCGGGCGGGCATCAGCACTGAGTCCGGCGCGGGGGCTCCCCGTCACACCGGGGAACTTCCGATTAACCCGTCATGCCGGCGAATGCCTTAAATCGTAAAATCGGGGACAGACCACGGTTTTCCTTCGGTTTGAACATCGCCGAGAAACCCGTGGTCTGTCCCCGGTTTTCCTAGCCCTTGCGCACCGCCTCGTCCATGCGCGCCAGGGCCTGTTCCCACTCCTCCCCCGTATTGCCCCCGCGCGCCATCAACTCCATCAGCCGGTAGGCCAGTTGACGCTGCTCCGGCGCCAGGTCACGCAGCTTGCGCAGCATGTACATATAGCCGGACTTTTCCATGCGCAGGGTACTCATCAGCGCATAGAGGTTGAGGGCGGTGCCGCTGTGGGGGTCGGCCTCCAGCAGTTCGGTGATTTCCCGCAGGATGGTCTCAGGCATGGCTTCTCTTCAGGTTTCCCCGGTATCGGGTAGGTTATATTGACAGGTCACGACACGATTCCTGCCTTGTGACTTGGCCGTGTACAGGGCCTGGTCGGCGCGACGGACGAATTCGTGGGCGACCGTACCCGGTCGATATTCACAGACTCCGAAGCTGCAGGAAACGGCGCCGGGCCCTTCGAAGGACTGCCCGTCCAGCAATGCACGCAGCCGTTCCGCGGTATGGGCGGCGTCATGCAGTGTCGTCTCCGGCAGCAACAGCATGAACTCATCCCCGCCATAGCGGGCCAGATGTTCGCTCTCACGTATGTGCGCCAACACTTGTTCACAGATCACCTTGAGCACCTGGTCCCCGGCCATGTGGCCATACTGGTCGTTGATGGTCTTGAACTTGTCCACGTCGAACATGACCAGCGACAGTGGACGCTGATATCGGGTGGCGCGTTCCATTTCCTCATTGAGCAACTCGAAGAAGCGACGTCGACTATACGTGTTGGTCAATTCATCGATTTCTGCAGCGGTACGTAATCGCTCTTCCAGCGCGACCCGCTCGCTGATGTCCACATTGACAATGATGCCGCCGATGATCCCGCCGGCCGCATCGCGTATGGGCAAGGCCGAGTTGAGAATGATCTTGCGCGTCCCGTCAAAGCACTCGATCTCGATCTCTTCATCGAGACTTGCCTCGCCGTTGCGTATGGCCCGCGCCGCCGCCCAGTCCCCGGCCTCGATAGGCTGGCCGGTATCGCGCCACCAGCCCTTGTATTCACCAAACTGCTCGGCGCCCACATAGCGGGCCCCGCTCCAGACGCGCTGTCCCGCCGGGTTGCCGTGCACGATCCGGCCCTCGCGGTCCATGATCCAGACACCCACCGGCAATGCATCCAACACCAGCTCCAGCAGCTCGGGAGACTGCAACCACTCCGGTTTACCCTCTGACATGCATGATTCCGCCCCGGCAAATCCGCTGAAGGTGTATCCTGAAGGATCCCATACTAAACCTGCTCCCTTACCGGCTTCCAGTAGCGATATTGGTAATCCCTTGATGGATCGCGACTGTCGAGCCGGATCATGCCCCGGGCCTCGAAAAAACCCCGGGCATCGGGCTGGGCCTTGACCAGCAGGCCATCGTAGCCTCCATGCCGCGCCCGTTCCTCGGCCACCTGTAACAGCCGCCGGCCGAGCCCCTGCCGCTGCCGGCGGGGGTGCACATACAGGCCATGCAGCAGCAGTCCCGTCATGCCCGTCGGGATATCGGCCGGGTTGGCGGGTTCACAGGCGACCACGCCAGTGATTTCGCCCGCGCCGTCCTCGACCACATGGATTTCCAGGTGGTCGAGGTCCAGCGCGTCGTAGCGGTAGCTGGGCAGGGCCAGGCGCTTCACCCGTTCAGGCAATTTCCAGCCCATGACCGCGGCATCAATCACCCGGTTGATGGCGGGCAGGTCCCCGCTGGTGGCCTGGCGCAGTTGGATGGGAAGGGTTTCGGACATGGAACGGGAATTGCCTGCAAAACGGAAGCGACGATTATACGAAATATATGAAATATCAGTAGCTAAATGCCCGCAAAGGGTATAGAGTGCTTCCAGTGGCAGATTTTTGACCGTAGTTCCGGCAGTTGCTTGCAGTGTTGTTTAGCAGACCGACCGTACGTTCCTCTCATGAACCTGCTCGCTAAACAGTATTGTTATCAATCGATTTGAAGGTAATTAGCATGGCTACAGGCACAGTAAAGTGGTTCAACGACAGCAAGGGTTTTGGTTTTATCGCACCGGCCGATGGCAGCGATGATGTATTCGTACATCACAGCGCCATCCAGATGGGCGGTTTCAAGTCCCTGGCTGAAGGTCAACAGGTGACCTTTGACGTAGAGCGCGGCCAGAAGGGCCCGAGCGCGGTCAACGTCGTACCGCAATAAGCAGCCGTCAAACCGGTTGCAAAAAGCCCCGCTTCGGCGGGGCTTTTTTTTGGGGACAGACCACGGTTTTCCCGCAGACCCCCTGTTTCCCAAGAACAGAAACGGGAAAACCGTGGTCTGTCCCCTTTTGGCCCCATTTGGTCAGGGCCTCGAGGATTTCTCCGCCACCCGGTCACGCAGATACACGGGCTGCGCCTGTTCCGCCGGCACCGCCCTGCCCTGTGCGAATTCCTCCAGTGCCAAGCGGGCCACCGCCGCCGCATGGGGCATGGCCTGGGGATACCGCCTGACCGGTTCCAGACCAATGGCCTGGACAAGTTGGTCACCGTAGCTCGCCCAGCCGCTGCCGGCGCCGACCCATGTGCCTGTCGTCACATCGGGGAGATCATCCGGATTACAAACACCCTCGTCCCCACGCAGGCGTACCAGCCCGGTGGCCTCGGTCTCGTAGACACCCCAGTACACCTGGCCCATGCGGGCATCGAAGGCACATAGCACCTGCCGCGCCTGTTCTGTCTCGAACACCCACTGGGCCATGGCCGCGAGGCTGGAGACCGCTACCACGGGCAGGTCGGCACCGAAGGCGATCCCCTGCACCACTCCGGCGGCGATGCGCACACCAGTGAAGGAACCGGGACCGCGGCCAAAGGCCAGGGCATCGAGCTGTCCCAGGGTCAACCCGGATTCGGCCAGCAGGGAATCCAGCATGGGCAGGATGAGCCGGGCATGACCCTGGGGTGCCAGCTCGTAACGTTCGAGCACGGCACCGTCCTGCAGCAGCGCGGCGGAACAGGCCTCGGTGGCTGTCTCGATGGCGAGGATGCGGGTCATACGCGCGATCCGATACCGGCTTCGGTGGCAAAGAATTCCACCACGTCCGCCAGCTCGCGGCTGCGGCGCATAGGCGGGAAACTCTTGAGGAAGACCTTGCCGTATGGCTTTCCGGTCAGGCGCGGATCGCACAGCACCAGCACGCCGCGATCACGCACGTCGCGAATCAGGCGGCCAATGCCCTGTTTCAGGGTAATCACCGCTCGTGGCAACTGCTCCTCCATGAAGGGATTGCCACCGCTGGCACGCAGGGCATCGAGGCGCGCCTGCAGCAAGGGATCGCCTGGTGAGGC
>DATHUT010000372.1:0-3111 GCA_035462005.1 Gammaproteobacteria bacterium
ATAGACCAGCCGATGCAGCTTCCTCCAGCTGCGCCCCAGGCGTTTCATCATTGCATGGGTGGAGGTGAGAGCCAGCGGCAGCAGCAGGACATAGGCCAGCATGCCCACGGTGATGAAGGGCCGCTCGAGGATGTCGAGGCCGATCTCCCGCCAGTCGAAGAACTGGTCCAGCCACAGGTAGGTGGACAGGTGCAGGCTGGCGTAGAAGAAGGCGAACAGCCCCAGCATGCGCCGCACCCGCAGCGGCCAGCTCCAGCCGAAGCCGCGTTTCAGTGGCGTCATGAGCAGGGTCAGCAACAGCAGACGCAGGGTCCAGTCGCCCGTGCCATGGGTGATGTACTCGATAGGATTGGCGCCCAACTGCTGCTGCCAGCCCAACCACAGCCACTGCGCCAGGGGCAACAGGCAGGCGAGGAACAGGGCCGGTTTGAGCGAGCGCATCATCGGCTTATCGGCACCCGTAGGAGCGGCCTCTGGCCGCGAACCGGCGTGCCATCATCATTCGCGGCCAGAGGCCGCTCCTACAGGGTGCTGCATGACACTTTGCCTGATCCGTCACTAGAAATGCTTGCGCAGGTCCATGCCCTGGTACAACTGTGCCACCTGCTCGCCATAGCCATTGAACATCAGGGTGTCACGCTTGCGCAGCTCACCGATGCGCCGTTCACGGCGCTGGCTCCAGCGCGGATGATCCACCTCGGGATTCACATTGGAATAGAAGCCGTATTCACGCGGTGCCGCCGCCATCCAGGAGGACGTGGGCTGGGTTTCGCGGAAGCGGATGGCCACGATGGACTTGATGCTCTTGAAGCCATATTTCCAGGGCACCACCAGGCGCAGGGGCGCGCCATTCTGGTTCGGCAGCGCCTTGCCATACAGACCTACCGCCAGGAGGGTAAGAGGATGCAGGGCCTCGTCCATGCGCAGACCTTCCACATAGGGCCAGTCCAGCACTGGCCAGCGCAGGCCCGGCATCTGTTCGGGATCCTGCAGGGTGACGAACTCCACGTACTTGGCTCGCGAGGTGGGTTCGAAGCGTTGGATGAGGTCCCCCAGCGGGAAACCCACCCAGGGGATCACCATGGACCAGCCTTCCACACAGCGCAGCCGATAGATACGTTCCTCCAGGGCATGGGGCTTGAGGATGTCCTCCAGGGTATAGGTGCCGGGTTTCGCCACTTCGCCCTCGATGGCCACTGACCAGGGGTCGGTACGCAGCTGATGGGCATGCTTGGCAGGGTCCCCTTTGCCGGTGCCGAATTCATAGAAATTGTTGTAGCTGGTGACATCCTTGTAGGGGGTAGGATCTTCCTGGGTGGAGAAAGCGGCATTTTTCGCCGCCTCCAGGACCCGGGCTGCTCGCGCAGCGGGGGCGAGCAGGCCACCCGCCAAGAGGGTGGCGCCCAGCGCCAGGCCGCCCTGCAGGAAGCGGCGCCGCTGCCGGTAGAGGGTTTCGGGGGTGATCTCCGAGGGCAGGATATCCGCGGGTTTTTTGATAGGCATGGTCCGTCACCTCGTCGCTTGGGAATAACCATGGGACCCCTCCCCCCGGTCGGGGTTCCGCGTCACTCTAGTAGAGCAGTTGCAGCATCCCCAGCATCACCACCAGGAACAGCAGGGTCATGATGCCGCCGGCGCGCAGGAAATCCTTCACATGGTAGCCGCCCGGGCCCATGATCAGGGCATTCACCTGGTGGGTCGGGATGAGGAAGGAATTGGAGGTGGCCAGCGCCACGATCAGGGCGAACACCGCCGGATCGGCGCCCACCACCCCCGCCAATTGGGCCTGCACCGCGATATTCACCGCCAACGGCACCAGCAACACCGTAGCTCCCACATTGGACATCACCAGGCTGAACAGGGTCGCCAGCACGGCGATCACCAACTGCAGCATCCAGGGACTCACGTCGCTGCCCAGCAGCTCCAGGGTTTGCTGCGCGATCCAGGCGGCGGTGCCACTGCCCTCCACCGCGGCACCCAGGGGGATGAGGCTGGCGAGCAGGAATACCGTCTGCCAGCTGACCGACTGGTAGGCCTCGTCCATGGTCAACACACCGCTGAGGACCATGCCCACCGCGCCGGTGAGCAACGCCACCGACAGCCTCACCTCGGTGAACAGCACCAGGCCCAGGGCGATGGCGAAGAACACCAGGGCATGGGGCACCTTCTGCGGCCGCAGTTCCTCGTGGGGATATTCCGTCGTCACGATGACGAAATCCCGGTCCTGTTGCAGTCTCGCCAGCTGGTTCCAGGCCACGTGGCAGATCAGGGTATCGCCGCCCTGGAAAGGAATATCATCCAGGCCGTCGTCTTCTTCGCAGATGGCCTTGCCCTGGCGATGGATGGCCAGCACCGTGAGACCATAGGTCTTACGCATCCACAGGTCACGTCCCGATTTCCCGACCAACGCGGAACTGGGCGGGATGACCAGCTCGGCGATACCTGCACGGTCCGGCTTCAGTGCCGAGGCCAGCACGTCCAGGTCCGTATTGACCTTGAGCCGGGCCGCGGCGGCGAAGGCGCCCAGCCGCGAGGAAGAGGCCAGGATCCCCAGTACCTGGCTGGCCTCGATCCGGGTGTCCCGCGCCAGTCCGCCCGGCGCCAGCGATAGCTCCTGGCCGGACTGGACGGCGACCACGCGCAGATGGAACTCATGTTCGATGTCTTCGACGCTGCGGCCGACCAGGGGGCTCAGGTCGGGCACGCGCGCTTCATTCAGGGTATAGCCGAGACCATAGACCCGCTGCAGATATTCCAGGGTGCTGGCCATGGTGGTGACCGCCCGCGTTTCGGCCACGGGCAACACCCGATGCCCAAGCAGCACGAAGTAACCGATGCCGGTGATAACCAGGGCCAGGCCAATGGGCGTCACGGCGAACAGGCCGAACTCCGCCATGGGTTCCAGGCCCTTGCTGGCCAGCACCTGGTTGGAGGTGCCGATCAGGTCATTGAGCAGAATCAGCGGGCTGGAGCCGATCATGGTCATGGTGCCGCCGAGGATGGCGCAGAACCCCATGGGCATGAGCAGACGCGACAGGGGCAAACCGGTGCGCACGGAGATGCGGCTGACCACCGGCAGGAACAGGGCCGCCGCGCCCACGTTCTGCATGA